>NZ_CP038015.1:840000-1055000 GCF_004367585.1 Paenisporosarcina antarctica | reverse complement strand
CAAAGAGTAAAACATGAAATTGAAATGCGCTTATCTGCCTTGCCTAAACATGACACGTTCACCATTTACAACAGTGTTCATGCACTCCCTTATATCGACCGAGTTGAACTTGAAATTTTATCTTAACAGGAGGCTATTATGAAAGAATTTTTCGTACTACTAAAAGAAGGAAATAAACCTTCCTTGTTAGCAGCAATTGTTAATACTGTGATTGCGGTATTAAAAGGTATTGCTTTCTTTTTCACAGGAAATGTAGCGATGTTTGCAGAAATGATGCACTCGATTGGAGATGCCGCAAATCAGTTCTTTGTTTTTATTGGATCTGCCCTATCTAAAAAAGCACCTACTACTCGCTTTCCAAATGGTTTTGGCAGAGTTGTAAACTTGGTTTGTCTAGGTGCTGTATTAATTGTTGGTATCTTATCTTATGAAACGATAGTGGAGGGCTGGCATCATATACAACATCCAACAAAATCTGGTGGATTACTTATTACTCTTGGAGTATTAGCAATTGCAGTTATTTTAGAAACTTTTGTGCTTTATAAGGCAGGTAAAGAAGTTTTACATGAAGCTGGTGTGGCAGAAGCTAAAGGTTTGGCACCGTTAACACAAGGTTTTGTTCACTTAAATCGTGCTAAACCAGCAACTAAACTAGTGTTTATGGAAGATTTAGTTGCAACTGGTGGAGGTATCCTAGCGTTTTTAGCTGTATTAATTGCTCATTTTACAGGATTTTTACAAGCAGAAGGTATTGCTTCTATAATGATTGGATTAATGATGTTCTATGTTGTTGGACGTGTGTTCTTAGAAAATGCACGCGGAGCAATTGGAGAAACGGATGAGCAAATGTTAAACCATATTGCACATCTCGTAGTAGACCATCAAGATGTGAAAGATATTAAGAAGCTTTCAGTAGTTAAAGAAGGCGAGTATTTACACGTTGAACTTGTTGCTGAAGTTGACTCTTCTATTTCTTTTGCACGTGCAGATGACATTCGTGACCATTTAGTAGATTTAATTCTTAATCAACAGGGTGTTCAAGATGTAATTATTTCGTTTGATGAAGATGATGGCATTACTCATTGGAAACATGTAAGTAACCGACCAGACTCTTTACCTCCTGTTTGAACCCACAAAAAATGCCTCGTCCAATTCTTCAGTGGACGAGGCATTTTTTATTGCAAACGACTATCTATAACTTTTAACAATTCCACTCCCTGCACAACAAGTTTTTCACTTATCGGTGCATCTGGATCCGTTGGTTTTTGAAATTGGTTTAACGTTCCTCCACCAATACCAAATAGAGCATCCTTCTCGTCATCAAGTCCAAACTGATAGCAGTGTCGCAACAAAAAAGGTATACCGCATTCTAATTTAGCAGATGGTTGTTCAAAATCTCCGCTTTTCACTGATACAGGAATTCTCAGGACATCATAATAAGGTGTTTTTTGAAACACATAATCAAAGTAAGCATGATCATATTCCCATCCACCACCAACAGTAAATCCATGGCTTTTTAAAAATTCTTCTAAATAACCTTTTTCAAATCTTTTTCCTTTTAACGAAGAATTAAGTTCAATCATATAAAACCTCCTGTCTTCTATATAGAATGGACAGAAAGAGTATCATTTTATTCGCTTGATGGAAAAGAAAGCACTCAACCAATTCGGCTGAGTGCTTTTATATTATAATGAGGCTTTTAAAATTGCCCGTACATCTTCTGCTTCTAAAGACATGAAGTTACCAAAAGGCCCGTTAACCATTGCTTTTTCTACCATAACTTCAATATTAGTATCATCGATGTTATAGTCAGCAAGCGTTTCAGGAGCTGACAGCGATGACCAATATGCACGTAAGTTATCGATGCCTTCATTCGCTATTTCTTCTACCGTTTTTCCTTCAGGATCAACGCCGAATACATAAACTGCTAATCGAGCGAAACGTTCTGGATCTACTTTCAAGTTATATCTCATCCAGTGTGGGAATAATATAGCTAATCCTCCCGCATGAGGTATATCATATATCGCTGAGACCGCATGTTCAATATTGTGTGATGCCCAGTCTCCACGGTAACCCATTTGTAACATGCCATTTAATGCAATCGTACCTGAAAAAAGAATGGTTTCACGGTGCTCGTAGGAATGTAGGTTGCTCAAGAGTTTTGGCGCAGTCTCCATAATAGCGCGTAATACACCTTCACACATTTCATCTTGAACTGGGGTGTTTGTAGCGTTGTTGAAATACTGTTCAAATATATGAGTCATCATATCAACGATTCCGTATACAGTTTGATCTTGTGGTACAGAAAACGTATACGTTGGATCTAGTATTGAGAATTTCGGGAAAACATGCGGACTGCCCCATCCGTATTTTTCTTGTGTCTCTTCATTTGTAATAACCGAACCTGAATTCATCTCTGACCCTGTTGCTGCTATCGTTAACACGGTGCCAAATGGTAATGCTGCCATAGGAAATGCTTTGCGGCTAACTAAGTCCCAAGCATCTCCTTCGTACTTCGCTCCAGCAGCGATTAACTTCGTACAGTCAATAACAGATCCGCCACCTACTGCAAGTAATACATCTATGTTTTCTTTTTTACAAAGTTCAACTCCGCGCCTTACAGTGGAAATACGAGGATTTGGTTCTACCCCACTCAACTCAAATACCTCTAAATCTGTTGCATTTAATGTCGTCATGACTTCATCATAAAGACCATTTTTCTTTATACTTCCTCCACCATATACGATTAACACCTTTTTGCCGTATGTAGGCAGTTCCTCTTTAATTTGTTCCAGTTGTCCTTTGCCGAATATTAATTTGACCGGGTTATAAAATGAAAATGCATTCACTTATATCACTCTCCTATAGATTTTATTATGTGCAAATTTTCTAGTAAAATCAAAGAAAAGAGCTTAAAATCCCACAAAAAAACGTCTTGTCTACTA
The DNA here is from genome assembly GCF_004367585.1 of Paenisporosarcina antarctica. GTDB lineage: Bacteria > Bacillota > Bacilli > Bacillales_A > Planococcaceae > Paenisporosarcina > Paenisporosarcina antarctica. The sequence continues at coordinate 1,052,055 of NZ_CP038015.1, read as the reverse complement.
AGAGACAAGACGCAGTATTCTTATACCCACCCGCGGAAGCGTGCTGCTTCAGCAGTTTTACGAACACCAACCATATATGCTGCTAAACGCATGTTAATGTTGCGTGTTGTCGCAACGTTATAAATATTTTCAAAAGCGGAAACCATTTTTTTATATAACTTTTCGTTTACTTCTTCTTCTGACCAATAATATCCTTGGTTATTTTGAACCCATTCAAAATAGGATACAGTCACTCCGCCTGCACTTGCTAGTACATCTGGAATAAGTAAAATGCCACGATCAGTTAATATTTGTGTAGCTTCTGTTGTAGTTGGACCATTTGCAGCTTCCACTACAATACTCGCTTTAATCTTATGTGCATTTTCAGAAGTTATTTGGTTTTCGATTGCTGCTGGAACTAAAATATCGCAATCTAATTCAAGTAACTCTTGATTACTGATTGTATTTTCAAACAACTTAGTCACTGTCCCAAAACTATCACGACGATCAAGTAAATAATCAATATCTAAACCATTTGGATCGTGTAAAGCACCATAAGCATCAGAAATACCTATAACTTTAGCTCCTGCATCACTCATGAATTTAGCTAAGAAACTTCCTGCATTACCGAATCCTTGAATGACAATACGCAAATCTTTCATTACAAGTCCACGTTTTTTAGCGGCCTCTTCTACACAGATTGTTACACCTTGTGCAGTCGCACGTTCTCGTCCCTGAGAACCACCAAGAACAATTGGTTTACCTGTAATAAAACCTGGTGAGTTGAATTCATCAATACGACTATACTCATCCATCATCCAAGCCATAATTTGCGAATTTGTAAATACATCCGGAGCCGGAATATCTTTTGCTGGACCAACAAATTGACTAATTGCGCGAACGTAACCACGACTAAGTTTCTCTATCTCGGTCATTGTCATTTGTCGTGGGTCACAAATAATTCCACCTTTAGCTCCTCCGTAAGGTAAGTCAACAATTCCACATTTTAATGTCATCCACATAGAGAGTGCTTTCATTTCATCTTTAGAAACTTGTGGATGGAAACGAACGCCACCTTTTGTAGGACCAACAGCATCGTTATGTTGAGCACGGAAACCCGTGAAAACTTGTACCTTACCATCATCCATTTTAATAGGAATTCGTACTTCAAGCATACGTAATGGTTCTTTTAAAAGTTCAAACATTCCTTCATCATATCCAAGTTTGTTCAGAGCTTCATGAATAACCACTTGCGTTGATGTAAACAGGTTTAGATTTTCAGCCATTTTATTGTTTCGCCTCTTTATTCATAATGATTTCTTCGCAACTATTGTAACATACATAATCTTGTTTTTTAACAGTGAAAAATTATTTATTAAATACTTTTTGAATTTTTTCAATTGCCCAATCTAATTCTTCTTTTGTAATCACTAAAGGTGGTGCAAAACGAATCACAGTATCATGTGTTTCTTTACACAAAAGTCCAAGTTCTTTCAATTCTTCACAATATGGACGAGCAGCTGTTGTTAATTCCATTCCAATAAATAATCCACGTCCACGAACTTCTTTAATAAAAGGATTTTTAATTTTTGATAACTCTTCTTTAAAGTAGTTTCCTAGTTTTTCAGAACGTTCTGCTAGTTTCTCTTCTACTAATACATTAAGAGAAGCGATTGATACTGCACAAGCCATTGGATTACCACCAAAAGTTGAACCATGTGAACCAGGGTTGAAAACTTCAAGAACTTCTTTATTAGCAACCACACAAGAAATCGGGAATACTCCTCCACCAAGTGCTTTACCTAAAATGTACATATCTGGATCTACATCTTCCCACTCACATGCAAACATTTTACCTGTACGACAAAGTCCAGCTTGAATTTCGTCAGCAATAAATAATACGTTATGTTCACGACAAAGTTCACGCGCTGCTTTCATGAAATCTACTGGAGGAATAATAATTCCCGCTTCTCCTTGAATAGGTTCAATTAAGAATGCTGCTGTGTTTGGAGTAATTGCTGATTTTAACGATTCAATATCACCGTACGGGATTAAATTAATACCAGGTAACATCGGTCCAAATCCTCGTTTGTAATCTGGATCAGAAGAAAGAGATATAGCGGCCATTGTACGACCATGGAAGTTACCGTCACATGCAATGATTTCTGCTTGGTTCTCAGCAACTCCTTTTACATCATAAGCCCATCGACGCGCTGCTTTAATAGCTGTTTCAACAGCTTCTGCACCCGTATTCATTGGTAGTGCCATTTCCTTGCCTGATAATTTACAAATCATTTCATACCAAGGGCCCAATTGATCATTATGGAAAGCACGTGAAGTTAATGTAACACGGTCCGCTTGATCTTTAAGTGCTTGAATAATTTTAGGGTGGCGATGTCCTTGATTTACTGCAGAATATGCAGATAACATATCCATGTATTTATTTCCTTCAGGATTTGTTACCCATACACCTTGTGCTTCCGAGATAACGATTGGTAGTGGATGATAGTTAGGAGCACCAAATTTTTCTGTTTGTTCAATAACATTTTGTGAAACTGTCATAATGATTCGCCTCCTCAAATTTTCAAAAAAAGGCAGACGCATCTTCTGATGTGCCTGCCTATATGTTTTTGTCCCACACGAAGTGGGACATGAAGGCGTTGGCACAGGACACGCCGAACTTAGCCTTCATTCCTTTTTATAACATTTCAGATGTTGTTTTTGCTTGTAAATGTAATGTTAAGTAATCTGGTCCGCCTGCTTTTGAATCAGTACCTGACATATTGAATCCACCAAATGATTGATAGCCAACGATTGCGCCTGTACAACCACGGTTAAAGTACAAGTTACCCACATGGAAATCTTCACGTGCTTTTTCTTGGTTCATACGGTTGTTTGTAATAACCGCTCCAGTTAAGCCGTACTCAGTGTTGTTTGCAATCTTAATTGCTTGATCGAAATCTTTTACTTTCGTCATAGCAACAACTGGTCCAAAGATTTCTTCTTGCATGATACGCGCTTGTGGGTCTACGTCAGCAAAGACAGTTGGTTGTATAAAGAACCCTTTAGAATCGTCTCCAGTTCCACCCGCAACTAGGCGACCTTCCCCTTTACCAATTTCAATGTAGCTCATAACCTTTTTGAATGCAGCAGCATCGATAACTGGACTTACAAAGTGCTTATCTTTATCAGGAACACCTACAGATAAAGCTTTTGTTAACACTTCTACACGATTTACTACTTGTTCATAAACATCCTCAACGATAACAGCACGTGAACATGCTGAACATTTTTGACCACCAAAGCCGAATGCAGATTTTACGATTGATTGAGCCGCTAATTCTAAATCAGCTTCTTTATCAACAACGATTGTGTTTTTACCACCCATTTCAGAGATAACACGTTTAATCCAAATTTGACCTTCATTTAATTTTGAAGAACGTTCGAAAATACGTAAACCAACGTCACGTGAACCAGTGAAACTGATTAAACGAGTACGTGGGTGGTCTACCAAGAAGTCTCCAATTTCAGAACCTGAACCTGGTATGAAGTTAACAACGCCAGCAGGCATGCCCGCTTCTTCTAATACTTCCATAAATTTATACGCAACAACTGGAGTAGTCGAGGCTGGTTTAAGCAATACTGTGTTACCAGTTACCATTGCTGCAACAGCTGTACCCGCCATAATTGCGAATGGGAAGTTCCATGGAGAAATGACAACTGCTACTCCCATTGGTATGTAGTCATAACGATTGTATTCACCTGGACGGCTCTCCATTGGCTTACCATCTTTTAGTTGAAGCATTTGACGACCATAATATTCAAGGAAGTCGATCGCTTCAGCCGCTTCTACGTCAGCTTCAATCCATGTTTTACCAGCTTCTTTAGAAAGTAGTGCTGAGAATTCGAATTTGCGACGACGCATAATTGCTGCCGCTTTAAATAGAACATCTGCACGAATTTCAGGTTTCACTTTTTTCCATGTATTAAAAGTTACATCAGCAATTTCCATCGCTTTTGCAGCTAACTCATGAGTTGCTTTTGAAACTGAACCTACAACTTCAGTTTTATTAGCAGGATTATAAGAAACAATCTTCTCTTCAGTTATAATTCGATCGCCACCAATAATAAGTGGGTAGTCTTGACCCATGTAACCTGCAACTGTTTTATAGCCTTCTTGAATAGCTTTTTTGTTCTCTTCTAATGTGAAGTCAGTAAAGGCTTCGTGTTTATAAGGAATCATGTAAATCCTCCTCTAATTCTATTTAGTGCAAAAATAATTTGCGCTTTTATTTTGTTTACATATATAATAATGCAAGAGATTGTTGCGTTAATCAAGTGAAATTTCTTATTTTCGTAAAAAAAGTTAGGAGTGAGCCTCCAGTGAATGTAAAGGATTTTCAATTATTGCCGTTTTACCGCTTTGCTAGTGATCATATTTCCGTAGGTATTCACGCAATTGATAGCAATGGACGTACCATTTTATATAACGAAAAAATGAAAAATATCGAAGGACTAGACCTTCATGATGTGGCTGATCGCACTCTTCTGGAACTTTTCCAATTTGATCAACAAGAGAGCACCCTTTTAAAAGTACTACAAAGCGAGGAACATGTCTTAAATGTAAAACAAACGTATTGGAATCGCAATGGCCATGAAATTACTACAATTAATGATACATATCCTGTTTTTGAAAATGGCAAACTAATCGGTGCTGTTGAATTAGCGCGTGACGTTACTACTCTAGAACGGATGGTATACCAACCTTTACGTCGTTATGGTGACCCCATCACATTTTCAACCATCACTGCTGTTTCAGACTCCATGAAACAGGTAATTTTAATGGCACAAAAAGCTGCGACAGCTCGCTTGTCCGTATTGCTCGTTGGTGAAGCTGGAACGGGAAAAGACTTAGTAGCTGAAGGGATACATAATGAATTGTCTCCACCTATGTCCCATTTCTATACGTTAAATTGTCATAATTCCGATCCGACCATTCTTACTAAATTAAAAGATGACTTGATTTTGTTGGAAACCAGTACAATCTTTTGTGTCCGAATTGATTTATTAACTTTAGGAATGCAACAACAGTTATTAGATTTGGTCAATGATCCAAACCTAAGTAAACATTTATTTTTAGCGAGTGTGGGAGCAGATCCAGTGAACTTAATAGCTTCAGGAGAACTCTTAAAAGATTTGTATTATTTCTTTGCCTCAATGTCTATTGTTGTTCTTCCACTGCGTGATCGTCGTAAAGACATTGATCCGTTCGTTCATGACTACTTTGCACGTCATCGAATCCGCTTTGGTTCAGCCATTATGGGAATGACAAATGAAGTGAGGGATATTTTCAACTCGTATGATTGGCCAGGAAATTTAAAAGAAGTCGAAATTTTGTTAGACGAGATAGTATCGATGTTAACCTTCGAAGAAATGGTGACTTTTGAAATGTTACCATTACATTTTAAATTAAAAGTTCAAGAAATGCGGGAACCTTTAAAGCGTGCAGAAGACTTTGTTGTCCAGTCCAATCGTGATTTATTGCCTCTTGATGAATATTTAAGAGAAGCAGAAATGTACTATTTGCAAAAAGTCATGGGCATGTTTGAGGGCAATGTTACAAAATCGGCTGTTGCACTTGGGATGAGCAGACAGAATTTGCAGTATCGTTTGAGGAAGATGAAGAAGTAAAATAAATTTCAACACTCGGAATCAACTTGGTTAAATCTTACAAGAATAATAGTAGCTGACAAAATAAGAAAGAAAAAAATGCGAGTTACTCAAAAAGAGTAGACTCGCATTTGCTCATTGACCAGATTGTTTAATCCAGTCTTGTAATTTATCTTTTAACGAATTAAAGCCTTCTGCATCCTGCTCATCAACGCGTGCTTGCAATGACTTTTTAGGTTTATCTTCTTTACGTAATACAGGTGGTCGTTCTTGTAATGCACGAATTGATAGGCTAATTTTGCCCGCTTTTTCGTCCACTTCAAGTACTTTCACTTCGATTTCTTGTCCAACAGACAAAAATTCGCTAACTTCTTTCACATAACCATATGTGATTTCTGAGATGTGAACAAGACCTTGAGTCTCTTCATCTAATGCTACAAACGCGCCGTATGGCTGAACGCCTGTTACTTTACCTGTAATTATTTCTCCAACTTCAAACTTCTTAGTCATAATAATCGCTCCTAGTTTTGGATATATACCTATCTACCTTAAGGTCATAGAAGATTGTACCATAAACTAGTATAAAACTCAAAAGTGTCACTGTATAGGCATATAGTAAACGCGCCATCCTTCTACTGTTTTTCGAATTTGGAAACCATTTCGATACAATTCACCAGTAATTAATTCTGGTGTAATATAGAGCCAAACTGTAACATCAAATTCATCATTTTTATCTTTCCTACTGCTAAGTAACGATTCATCTGATGGATAAGTTTGATAAGCTTCCATCGAGTTATACTGTTCTTTCCAATTGGGCTCTATATGCGATGGACCTGACAGAAATTTTTCTTTATTTGGTGTATCCGAATTCTCACCTTTTAGTAATAATTCATATTGGGTATTTAAATCTCCTTTACTTGCTGCTTCAAGATAAATTCCTGCTACCAATGATGCACTAATATCTTTTAAAATGCTGTAATCATAATTTTCTCTAAAACGGCTGTAGAGATTTTGGATATCGTTCAGTATTTGTTCATCGATTTCTATATGTGGTTCACTATAGAGTAGATAACTTAAACTTGCATCAATCACCCACATACCTTGGGAATTTCGAGTAACGGGAATGGTTCGAATCACTTGTTCTCCATTCATTACATCTACTGAACCTACAAAGTTTCCATTCTGTTCAAAAGTTTCCTCGTCTTGATAACGTAGACTTGTTGTTTCTCTAGGAATCAATTTATTGTTTAGCCAACTATTCATAATCTTTTCCATATTCTCGTGTTCAGTAAAATTCATAAATGATAAGAGTGAATGTTGGATTTCCAATAAGTTTTCTTCTTGAGCGTGATGATACAATAAAACACTTTCAATTGGGCTTAATCCAACGATCTGACTTATTTGTGTTGTATCTGTATTCTTAATAGATTTTTCTACCTTTTGTTGTATTTCACTATTTGGCCAAGTAATTGTTGCAGATTTTGCCCCACTATTCTCTTTCGGCATAATGGCTGCTAAGTCACCATTTTCTGCAAGATTAAAGGCTACCTGTAAATCATTAAAGTTTAAACTTCGATACGTTTCATTTACTTCCCAATTATTTTCGCTTACAGATTCAAACATTGGTCTAATGAAGTATTTCATAGGAGAAACGCCATAACTGTATCTTAAGTTATTCCATGCCGAATAGAATTCCTCATTAACTCGGCCATTCGTAACCACTTCCGTATTACTTGCCCCAAAAATTAATGTATAAGCTAAATCTTCATACTGTGATTTCATAACGGTGTAGAGAGAATTCTGGTTTTTCATGCTGAGTAAAATGTATTCTAACTCATTTAAGTACATCGCAGATTCTTGTGGAGTTAAGACTAACTCTCCCCCATATGTAAAAGGAATCATTGGTTTAATATTTAATAATGATATGGAAGAATCCTGTACATGTTCATATAATTTATACCAGTGATTAGGGAACTCAAAAAATGCTTGATATCTACTTTTGTCCCTAGATACTCTGATTGAAACACCTTGAGTTGTCGCATGATTTATTAGACTTTCAACCTCATCAGGCAATTTCGAACGATTTGTCAACAAATAAGTTGCATCGAGTTTTCCACTCATTTTTGCTGTATTCAAAATTTCACGATGTTTTTCTAAAACAGAATTATTATAGCTAATAATAGAGTCAATCTTGGTGTTTAACTTCTCAATAAAAATAGCACTTTCTTCTACTTCCATCATTCCCTGTGCGCTCGCATCATTCACCATCTGTGAAGGAATTTTCAACATATCTAATACTTCTTCATAACGTTCTTCATTGGAAATACTGCTAGAGCCATTTTCTGTAGCACTCTCTTGAATAGTAGATGCAAATAATTGATTAGCCATTTTCACAAATTCTATATCATTAAATTCTTCTTCGGTTAAACCAAGCGTACTTCTATAAGTAGTCTTTTGCTCTTCGAAAGTTATTTTAAAATTCTCTATATTAGCAGAGTCGGTTGCTGTGGTAACCTCGTGGCTTTGTATATTATCATTTTTAAAAAAGGAAGTGCTTAGAATTCCTATTAATAAGACACTAGATAATCCTGTTATCCAAATTTTAACCTTATATTTATTTGACTTACTTTCTTTTTTCGAAGAAAGTAAATCTTCCTCCTTACCTCTTTCTGACTCAATTCGGCGTAGAATCTCATCTGCATTAAATTTTGAGGGGACTCGCTTGTACGATTTTTTCAATAAATTCAAATGCAGTTCGAATTGTTGATCATCCACTATTTCCAGTGCCGATTTAATACTCTCTTTCGAACTAATCAAACGGGATTCAACTTCTACTGGTTTGATGTTTAAAATTTCTCCTATTTGGTCGTAACCAAGCTCATGGAAATAAAACAAGATAAATGGATTTCTGTAGGTCTCTACTACTAGTTGAAGTGCATCGTGTAGTTCTCTATCTTCGTCAAATAGTAAAATCCTTGATTGAGGTAATCGAGTTGATTGTCCAGGTAAATCCCCCTGCAATTCTGGCACTTCGTCTTTTACTCGTTTTTCTCTATTATGGTAATCACGAGAGGCTTTTAATGTTATTTTGAATAACCACGTCAGAAAATGAGAATTTTGAAATTCATCTGATTTTTTATTTAAATTAATAAAAACTTCCTGGGTCACACTATGAATGTCTTCTGCTTTTACTCCACATTGAAAGGCGTATTTCTCGACCGTTCGATGATGGAGATAAATTAATTCTCCAAAAACAATTAGATTTCCATTTTGTTCACTATTATCCATTTTTGTATCTTGCATGAAGCCCCCTCCTAGCTGTCTATATTTGTAATACGTTTCTTTTTCTCATAATGTTTCAAAAAGTTATATTCTTTTCAATAACTGTCGTGTAACATTATAAAAATCTTTAAATATTTTAGGAGTTGGTTAATATGGCAAAGCGCGATCATTTTGCATCAAAGATTGGCTTCATCCTCGCAGCTGCGGGAAGTGCGATTGGACTTGGCGCAATATGGAAGTTTCCATATATGGCAGGAACAAACGGTGGTAGTGTATTTGTATTATTATTTATTATTAGCACGTTGTTAATCGGTTTACCCATTCTGTTAGCAGAATTTGTTATAGGACGAAAAGGTCAAGCTGATGCGGTAACTGGACTGAAAAAATTAGCACCAGGGAAGAAATGGTTCTTAATTGGCTGGTCTGGATTCGTTTTCTCATTTATTATTCTATCGTTCTACAGTGTCATTGGTGGATGGATATTATCGTATCTCGGAAGAGCTTTACTCTTTAAATTTAATAATGAAGGTGAAGGTTATTACGCAGATTTATTTGAATCGATTATTGCTAATCCTTGGGAAATTCTAATTGGACAAGCTGTTTTTATGATTTTGACAATTATTATTGTTCGTGGTGGAATTAAAGGTGGAATTGAACGTGCAAGTCGACTCATGATGCCTGCCTTACTAATTTTCTTCATCGTGTTAGTTATTCGTTCATTAACACTTGATGGCGCATGGGAAGGCGTTAAGTTTATGTTTGTGCCTGATTGGACTTACTTTAATGCACAAACCATGTTACTGGCATTAGGACAAGCATTCTTTTCACTTAGTGTGGGTGTTGCTGGAATGATGACTTATGCTTCCTACTTACCTAAAGATCAAAGGTTAGGCAATTCAGCTTTGAGCGTTTCCATGTTAAATATCGGGATTTCCATTATGGCTGGTTTAGTTATTTTCCCAGCTGTTTTCGCTTTAGGTTATTCGCCAAATGAAGGACCTGGACTTGTATTTATCATTTTACCAGCAGTTTTCGAACAATTACCATTCGGTGCATTCTTTATGCTCCTATTCTTTATCTTATTGCTTTTTGCAACATTGACTTCTTCTATTTCGATGTTAGAAATTGTTGTATCCATAGGTATTAAAAATGCATATGATAAACGTAAGAGTGCTGCATGGATTTATGGTTTGATGATTTTCTTAGTAGGGATTCCAAGTGCTTTATCTTTTGGCGTATTTTCCGATATTAAAATCTTTGGAAAAACGTTCTTTGACTCTGCAGATTTCATAACGAGTAGTATCGGATTACCTCTAGGAGCTTTGATGATTTCAATCTTCGCCGGGTACGTATTGAAGAAAGATGAAACCTTTACGGAATTAAATATTTCCTCATTATCCTTTAACACTTGGTACTTTATCGTTCGTTACTTAGCACCAGTGGCCATTATTGTGGTCTTTATCAATGCCCTCATCTCTGCTATACAGGGTTAATAAACTGATATTAATATGAAACATTTCACAAAATTAACATTTGTGCGGTATGATTAGATAGTTACTAGCATAAGATTTTTGATGGGAGGAGTGCATAAAGATGAAAAAAGATTTTCACACTCAAATTCGCTTATTGCGAGAAGAAAAGAATATTTCCATAGAAGATTTGTCATTAAAGACACGAATCGGTACCGCGAGATTAGAAAAATATGAAGCTGGTACAGAAGTCCCTTCTGTTCAGAACATATTGAAGTTATCAAACGCACTCGAAGTTCCAGCTTCTAATCTGACTGATGGACTTCCAGAAAATTCATAAATACACAAAAAGAGCGTTCACCTAATTAGGTAAATGCTCTTTTTTGTTTTTGTTAGAAATATATTTTAATATTAGACGATGCAGTTTGCTTCGAATTTAACAGCAATTAATTTATAAGCAATTTGAACGCATTGTTCTATAGGAATCCATTGTTCATAGGAATGCTCATAAACTTTCTGAATACATTTTGCTAGTTCTGTTGGGTTATTAATTCCTTGAAGGGCTGCTACTACGTCAGCTGTTTCAGTATCATAGGCATCAGATCCCATTTTAAAAGGATCCCACGTTTGAAGTAACATGACTGCTTTACGATTCATTTGGATGTTTTCCATCATTTTTCACCTATTTGCTTTTCTTTAATAAAGGCTATGATAACATATTATTAAAAAGGAAAGAAGGAATTGCTATGACTTCATTTAAACAAGTAATAGATAGGAGCGATTCCCACTCCATAAAATGGGATTTCATGGATAAGGTGTACAAAATTGAAGATGCTTCTGATATATTGCCAATGTGGGTTGCAGATATGGACTTCGCCGCACCACAAGCCGTAATTGACGCATTACTTGAACGCATCAAGCATCCTATCTTTGGCTATTCCTACATGGATGAAGGGTCTAAAACAGCTGTGCAAAATTGGCTTTTAGAACGTCATGGTTGGCAAACCCAAAACGAATGGATGCTTTTTCATCATGGCGTGGTCCCAGCAATTGCATCTGTTATTGAATCTTTTACTCAAAAAGGAGATCTTATTTTAATAACCCCTCCTGTTTATCAACTGTTTTTTTCTATCCCCCAAAAGCAAGGACGTCAAGTGGTGGAAAGCTCATTAATAGAAGAAAAAGGTCAATACAGAATAGACTTTGTTTCATTTGAAAAACAGTTAAAGCAAGGAGTAAAGTTATTTATTCTATGTAACCCACATAATCCAGGTGGCATGGTTTGGCCAAAAGAGACTTTACAAGAAATCATTCGATTATGTACGAAATACGACACCCTCATTTTGTCAGATGAAATACATAGCGACTTAGTGTTTCCTAAACATAAGCATATCCCTCTCGCTACTTTGGCTAGGGAGGAAGTAGATCGGATTATAACTTGTGTAGCTCCTTCTAAAACGTTTAATTTAGCTGGAATTCAAGCCGCAGTCATAATAGCGACTGATTCTAAGAAACGGGAAAAGCTAAAAGAAAATGCTCTTGCCCATGGTCAAATGGAACTTAGCTCTTTTGCAGCTGTTGCTCTAACAGCTGCGTATGAAGATGGCGGAGCTTGGTTAGATGAATTATTGAAAGTTCTTTCTTCTAATCTCGACTATGCCATTGAAAAATTGACAAAAGCTGTTCCAGGATTAAAAATTGAAAAACCACAAGCTACTTATTTATTATGGATAGATTATAGAGGTACAGGGTATTCAGAAAATGAAATAATGGATTTGCTATTAAATAAAGGTAAACTTGCCTTAGAGCCAGGTTCAAAATATGGTGAAACTGGTAGTGGCTTCTTAAGAATGAATGTGGCTTGCCCACGATCCACACTTGAAGATGGTGTATTGCGGTTCATCACTGCTTTAGCATAAGAAAAGCGCAAAGAGGTTCGAACTAGCTTTTAATTTCTAATCTCATAAAAAAAGGCTTAACCAATTTTCATTGGTTAAGCCTTTTCTATTTACTGTTGATCTTTTTGTTGCTCTATTTTCCGTTCTCGTAATACACGTTCTTCTAATTCCCTAGTCTTTTCTTCTTGTTTTTTTGAATGTCTAACAATCCAACGAAACACTAAAACACAGATGACCGCAAAGATTGCAAACTCAATAACAGCAGGAATATAGGCAGACTTATCATCAGGAAAGTACAAAAAGTTGACTATCCATGCGTTCACGTAGAACACTTCCTAACTTATTTCTGAAGAACTTCTATTGATACAATTTTGATGTCTTCAAGTGGTTTGTCGCTACCATTTCTTTTTACTGTAGTCATCTCATCAACAATTTCTAAGCCTTCAATAACTTGTCCAAAAACGGTATGCTTATTGTCTAACCAAGGAGTACCACCATTTGTTGTATATGCTTCAATAATTTCTTCTGGGTATCCAGCTTTTTTCAATTGGCTTATCATGCTTGAATCTACACGGCTAGCTTGAACGATAAAGAATTGACTACCATTTGTTCCAGGACCAGCATTTGCCATTGATAGTGCACCACGTAGGTTAAATGCTTTATCAGAGAATTCATCTGCAAAGGTTTTACCGTAGATGCTTTCTCCGCCCATACCAGTCCCAGTAGGGTCTCCACCTTGAATCATGAAATCTTTAATAATACGGTGGAAAATGATGTCGTCATAATAACCATTTTCTGCATGTGTAATAAAGTTTTCTACTGTCTTAGGAGCAACTTCCGGGAATAATTTAATTTTTATCGAACCCATAGTTGTGTTCATTACGACTAACGCTTCGTTTGAAGCAACTTCTTTTGATAATTGTGGATACATAGTAATCTCTCCTTCATTTTTTGTAGTAGTTTGTTGTGTTTCTTCATTAGGTTTTTCTATCTTCTCTTCTTCGACACTCTTTTTAGTGCCGCAACCTGCTAACAAGACAACCAAGCTAATCAATAACAGCCATCCTCGTTTTTTCATGTTCATTTCACCCTAAAATAGTTTATCATATTCTGTAATTAATTTCAGTTATTAAGTCGCCTCCCTTCCTTCGTAAGGCGAAATGTTTTATAATATATTATTATAAGTCCTTTAGTGTAAGGTAGCGAAAGAAGTGTTTTATTTGGATAATCAAAAAAGAAATTTTTATATAATGTGGATTTCAAACTTTCTAGTGGCTGGAACGGCAACAATGATTATGCCTTTCTTGTCACTCTATATAAATACAATGGGTGATTTTTCTGACTCTTACGTTCAAAAATGGTCAGGCTTTATATTTGGTATTACATTCGTCTCTGCATTCCTTATGTCACCCATATGGGGCCGTATAGCAGATCGCTTCGGTTATAAACCGATATTAATCATTACCGGATTTGGTATATCGATTAGTATTTTTCTGATGGGCTTTGTTCATTCAGTAGAAACTTTATTCCTTTTACGTTTATTTATGGGTGTGGTCACAGGATTTATTCCCACATCACTTGCTTTTATTAGTTCACAAACAGCGAAAGAAGTGGCAGGAAAAACACTTGGCACACTTCAAATGGGGAGTGTTTCAGGTACTCTCTTTGGACCCGTTATTGGTGGTCTACTCGCTGATTCATTCGGGTTCCAATATACATTTGTCATCACATCTGTGGTAATAGCAATCGCTGCACTGCTTGTTTTGTTTGGTATTAAAGAAACTAAAAAGGTACCTGTAGTAGGTGCACATGTATATTCTAGAAAAACGGTTTTATCAGGCATCATTCATCATCGATTAGTCTTTAATATCATGATCATTACAGCGTTAATTCAAATAGGTAATTTCAGTATCCAACCTCTACTATCGCTTTATGTATCAAGTTTAACCGATTCTTCTCAAATTGCATTGCTGGCTGGAGTTACATTTAGTGCAGCTGGTGTTGGGAATTTACTATTCGCAAGAAAATGGGGACATCTTGGAGATACGATTGGCTATGAGAAAGTGTTAAGTATGCTACTTATTTTGGCTTTTTTGTTTATCATTCCTCAAGCTTTTGTTACTGAACTTTGGCAGTTGATTGGATTACGTTTATTATTCGGAATTGCCGTTGGGGGATTAATTCCAGTAACTACTGCCTTAGTCAGACGTGAATCGCCAATCGAAATTCAAGGGGAAATGTTGGGGTATAATACAAGCTTCCGCTTCTTTGGAAATATCGTTGGTCCTATGTTTGGTGGACTTGTTAGTGGCTTCATCGGTATTTCTTCCGTGTTCTACGTTACAGGCGTGTTGTTCTTAGTTTCATATTTGGTACTAACATTTATTCGTAGAAAGCCACAACAAGATTTTGAAAAGGTATTGTTAAACGAAGAAGCTCATCAACAAGCTTAAGGTTTCTACAAAGTAAGGAGCTGTCCTAAAAGTCATAATATATGACAAAGGGCAGTTCCCTTTTTCTTTTTAGTAGAGGTAGGTTTCCGTTGCAGCGCACTTTCATGTTTTGAAGCAACCAAAGCGATGCAGAAACAGACGGACGCTTTGCGACGAGTAACCGCAGGAGCACATGTTTTTCTCGCCGTCTTCCACTCCAATCATCCTTAAGTTTTTCATGTGCAAAACAGCCAATTATTACTGTTGACAATGTTTAAATGTAGGGCCAGAAAATATACTTATTTTTCTCCACATATTTTTTATTGAGAAGTTATTAGACAGCCCCATTTTTTATTATTTAAAAGTGAAATTTTCATGACATATTCAATAAATAATATTGGTCTCTTCCTATTTATCAATATAAAGAAAGCAAAGTGACAACTCTCTTTGTTGTAAAGACTATCCGATGCAATCACTTGATATCTAAGCTATAATTGACTTTATGATAGAGAAGCGTAAGCGGAATTCTAGTCCGCCGCCAGTGCTCAGAGGATAAAAGACAAACATCTTTCTTTTCTTCCGCCATGATGTGGGCGCGCTCCTGGCGCTTTTAACTAGACACAACTACAAAAGTAAAATTTGTATAGTTTGATATCAATTATTCAGAAAATGTGGTTTTTCAAAAAAGGAGGATTAACTTGCCATTTGTTTACTTTATTTTCATCCCGATGCTTGCTGCAATTCTAATACCTTTTTTATATAAAAAGGTTCGTAGCATTCACACCGGCTGGTTTGTCCTCGTAGTTCCAGTAGTATTATTTGGACTTTATACAACATTTGTACCAAAGCTCCAAAATGGTGATACATATACTTCATCATTTGATTGGATTCCTTCGTTAGACATTTCCTTTATCTCTTACATAGATGGGTTGAGTTTATTATTTTCTCTTCTTATAACAGGTATCGGCGCTCTGGTTGTGCTTTATTCCATTTTCTATTTAGATAAAACAAGGGAGAAATTACACAATTTTTATGTGTATTTATTGCTATTTATGACAGCGATGCTCGGCGTGGTGCAATCTGATCATTTAATTAGTTTGTATTTCTTTTGGGAGTTAACTTCGATTTCTTCCTTCTTATTAATAGGTTATTGGTATACGCGGGATCGTTCTAGGTTCGGTGCCTTAAAATCTATGATGATTACCGTGTTCGGTGGATTAATGATGCTTGGTGGCTTTATACTCCTTTCTATTATGGGAGATACGTACTCGATTCGTGAATTAATTTCACAAGCACCCGAGCTTGCTAATCATAAATGGTTTGTTTGGTCTTTAATCCTTGTATTATTGGGGGCGTTTACAAAATCTGCTCAATTCCCATTTTACATTTGGCTACCTGATGCAATGGAAGCACCAACACCTGTTAGTGCTTACTTACACTCTGCAACCATGGTAAAAGCAGGACTTTATTTAGTTGCTCGGTTCACTCCGCTATATGCGAGTTCCGAATGGTGGATTTGGCTTGTTACTGGTACTGGTTTGTTAACCTTGTTCTGGGGTTCCTTCTTTGCATTAAAACAAACCGATTTAAAAGGAATTTTGGCATTCTCTACAGTAAGTCAACTTGGCTTAATTATGTCTCTACTTGGAGCTGGAGCTATTTCATTCCACACAGGTATTGAAGATAATTCAATTTTCAAATACGCTGCCTTTGCAGCAATTTTCCATCTTGTCAATCATGCGACATTTAAGGGTAGTTTGTTCATGATTGCAGGCATTGTCGATCATGAAACGGGTACGCGTGATATCCGAAAACTTGGTGGACTAATGAGTATAATGCCGATTACTTTTACCATAGCGCTAATCGGCAGCTTTTCAATGGCAGGTCTCCCGCCTTTTAACGGTTTCTTAAGTAAAGAGATGTTCCTGTCAGGTATGCTATCCATTCAAAATTTTGATCTCTTTGCTTTCGCCACATGGGGTATTTTGTTCCCAATCATTGGGTGGATTGCAAGTGTGTTCACGTTTGTTTATAGTCTGTACTTTGTATTTCGGACGTTTACAGGGAAATACAAACCTGATTTATTGCCAAAGAAAGCACATGAAGCTCCTATTGGCATGCTCATTCCACCTGCTATTTTAGGAACTCTAGTTATTGCAATATTCTTCGTCCCAAATTTAATCGGTGATTATTTGGTTAAACCTGCTGTTATAGCGATGCAACCTTTTCTCTATACGTCACCTAGTGAAATAGATATTCACATATCCGCATGGCATGGCCCTTTGGAGCCTGAATTATTAATGACTTTGGGCATAATAGGGCTTGGCTTGCTACTATATTGGACGTTGCCAAAATGGCAGCCACTATATACTAAATTCCCTGATTGGTTATCACTGAATCGACTATATGACAGCATGATGTATTTCAGTGAAGTTGGGACAAACCGTCTATCCAAAATGTACATGACTGGCTATATGCGCTCGTATTTAGTGTATATGTTTACGGGGATCATTCTCCTATCCATCAGTACCGTTTTTATAAAGAATGCATTTGAAGTTAGCTTTGCCACTCTAGCACCCATTAGGTTTTTCGAGTTAATTATTGCACTTGTCTTAGTTGCAGGAACAGTGACCATTTTACTAGCTAAGTCCCGCTTAACTTCAATTATTGCTTTAGGTGCTGTGGGATACACGGTTGCTTTATTCTTTGTTATCTTTAATGCACCAGATTTAGCTCTTACTCAACTTGTTATTGAAACGATATCTGTTGCTCTGTTCTTACTGGCTTTCTATCACTTACCAAAACTTAACCGTCATGAAAATCGCATGAAATTCCGATTAGGTAATGCCTTAGTTGCGCTCGGCGTAGGAATAACAATCACAATCATTGCCCTTTCTGCCCATTCGCAAAAACTAGTTCCTTCTATTTCTTCTTATTATGAGGAAACCGTCTATTCAGAAGCTGGTGGTGGAAATATCGTAAACGTCATTTTAGTGGATTATCGTGGATTTGATACTTTGTTTGAAATTGCTGTCCTTGCAATCGCTTCTTTAGGCATAATTGCGATGATTAAACTAAGGTTAACAAAGAAGAAAGAGGTGAATCGACTTGAAGACAAATGATGTCATTTTGCAAACTACGACAAACCTAGTCTTTTTCATTATTATTCTCTTTTCGATTCACATCTTCTTTGCTGGTCACTATGCACCCGGTGGAGGTTTCGTCGGAGGACTATTAACTGCAAGTGGGATCGTTCTATTACTGCTCGCTTATGATATTAAAACCGTAACAACTGCATTGCCGATTAATTACACGGTCATGACAGCAATAGGTTTGTTAATCGCTTTAGGTACTGCTGCTGGCTCTATTATTTTTGATGTTCCTTTTTTCACACATGCATTTGATTATTTTGATCTTCCATTATTAGGAAAGCAGTCACTACACACTGCTATGTTGTTTGATACAGGCGTTTACTTAGTTGTCGTTGGTGTCACGATGACCATTATTCAATCGATTGGAGATGATGATTAATGGAGATTGTCATGAGTTTTGTTATTGGCTTCCTTTTTATGGCCGCTGTTTATTTAATGCTTTCAAAGAGTTTACTACGCATCATAATTGGTACTGGGTTACTCAGTCATGGCGCACATTTACTATTACTAACCATGGGTGGACTCGATGGAGGAGCTCCTCCTGTAGTGTCACCAGGTGTAACTGATTACGCAGACCCTTTACCACAAGCACTTATCTTAACGGCTATTGTTATTAGCTTTGGCGTTACGGCATTCTTCTTAGTGCTCGCTTATCGCTCATATCAAGAGCTTGATACAGATAATATGAATTTAATGAGAGGAACTGAAGATCATGACTAATTTGCTTTTGTTCCCAATCTTACTCCCCTTCTTCTTTGCCATGATTTTAATGTTGTTTCCAAAGAAAATTTTGGCGCAACGTATATTGGCATTATTTGCTCTAGGTTCGACATTAATCGCATCTGTAACATTATTAATTAAAGTAAAAACGGATGGTATTCAAGCGATTACACTAGGAAGCTGGCCTGCACCCTTCGGTATCTCGATGGTATCTGATATGCTTTCCATATTACTGGTTCTTTCTTCCACGGTAATTGCCATATTTGTTGTATGGTACAGTTTTTCATCTATTGGAAAAGAACGAGAGTCTTTCTTCTACTATCCAGGTATATTGTTTATGTTAACAGGCGTGAACGGTGCCTTTACAACCGGTGATATATTTAACATGTTCGTTTTCTTTGAAGTATTGTTGATGTCTTCCTACTTGTTAATTGTTCTCGGTGGCGAGAAAGTACAATTACGAGAATCAATCAAATATATTCTAGTGAATATTATTTCATCAGCTTTATTTGTAGTAACTGTTGCCTATTTGTATTCAGTCGTTGGAACACTAAACATGGCAGATATTTCAGTAAAGATTACACAAATTGACCAACCTGGAATCATTACAGTTATTGCCGTATTATTCTTACTGGTATTTGGTTTAAAGGGAGCGATATTCCCACTTTTCTTTTGGTTACCAAGTTCCTATGCAGCTCCTCCAATTCCAGTATTGGCGTTATTCGGAGCGTTACTTACTAAAGTTGGCGTCTATGCCATCATGCGTACATATACATTATTTTTTACTCTCGATCAAAGTTTCACACACGAATTGTTGATGATCCTATCTATCCTGACCATTGTTGCCGGTTGTATAGGCGCCTTAGCGTACTTCGATGTGAAGAAAATCATTATTTACAATATCATTATTGCCGTCGGAGTGATTTTATTTGGTGCTTCTCAAATGAATGAAGCTGCGCTCATGGGTTCAGTGTTCTATTTAATCCATGACATTTTGATTAAAGGTGCATTGTTCATGTTAATTGGCGTCATTATCGCAATTACTGGTACAAGTGATTTACGAAAAATGGGAGGATTAATCAAATCTTATCCCATGCTTGGTTGGACCTATTTAATAGCAGCATTTGGTTTGGCTGGAATTCCGCCATTAAGTGGGTTCGTTGGAAAGTTACTTATTATACAAGGTGGCTTTGAAGCGGAGAATTTATGGGGAAGTATATTTATATTAGCTTCAAGTTTAGTTGTGTTACTTTCAGTCATGCGCATCTTTATCTATGCTTTTTGGGGTGAGCCTATTGAGATAACGCCATTATCCAAACGTCACTATCGTGGACTATTTACTCCAGCACTCATTTTAGTTGGAATTAGTGTCCTTTACGGTGTTGGTTCCGAGTGGCTAGTCCCTTATATGAGTGATGCGGCAAATGTAATGCTTAATCCTTCACAATATATACAAGCCGTTCTAGGAGGTGCGTAACGTGGCCTTTCAAATTATGTTAAACTTCTTCATTGCTTTATTATGGATGTTTTTGACTATCTCCTTTAATGCTTCTACATTTATCGTAGGATTCTTATTAGGCGCTTTGATGTTATGGATCACCAAAGGTTTTTTTCCAGGACGTTTCTATATGAATCGAGTATGGGCAGTCATTAAATTAATCACACTATTCATTAAAGAGTTGGTCATGGCAAATATTCAAGTGTTATTTTTAATTGTTCAACCTAAAATGCCAATAAAACCAGCCATTTTTGCTCTACCTACCATCCTTGAAAAGAATTGGGAAATTACCTTATTATCAAATCTCATCACGTTAACACCTGGAACACTCGTAATTGATATATCGCCAGATTCAAAAACGTTATACATCCACGCTTTGCATTATGATGACGCTGATGAAGCAATCGAGTCAATTAAGAACACATTTGAGAAAGCTATTCAGGAGGTGAGCCGCTAATGCTGTTATTCTTTTGGGTTATGGTTATACTCATTAGCCTGTCCATGGTAGCCTTTATCTACCGATTAATAATTGGACCTTCTGTTCCAGACCGTGTAGTTGCACTTGATTCATTAGGTGTTGCTCTCATAGCTATGATTGGCTTAATTTCCATTTTAGCCGAGACCGGCTTTTTCTTAGATATTATTTTGCTACTCGCGATCCTTGCGTTTATTGGCACTGTCGCGTTCTCTAAATTTATAGAGAAAGGAGAGATTATCCAACGTGACAACGATCTTAGCTAATATTCTCATTATTATAACTGTCAGCTTGGGTGTAGTTTTCATACTCGTGACGGCAATAGGATTAATTCGCTTACCAGATATTTATTGTCGAACCCATGCTGCATCTAAAAGTGCCACTCTCGGTGTTATGTTTATCTTACTTGGCGTGTTTCTTCATTTTTGGTTAATAGAAGGTATTGTCAATACACGTATTATTCTTGGAATTGTATTTCTGTTGATTACAGGACCTGTTGGAGGTCACGTAATTGGTCGCTCCGCATACTTATCAGGAGTGAAAATGTGGGATCAGTCAGTAAGAGATGAACTCGCACCAGTGATAGCAGAAAGAAAAAAACTACTTAAACAAAAATAAAACACTTTTGCTCTACACCGATTTGGGTGGAGCAAAAGTGTTTTTTTATTATGTTCGAAGTATTAATATGGATAATACTGGTACGGATAATAAGGTGATGGATAATAATAGGGTGGGTATTGGCGATATGGAGCACCGTATAATGTTGTGCCTAATAAACTCCCTGCAAGTCCTCCTAAAAACGGACCTCCAAAAAAGCCTAATCCACCAAGTCCTCTACCAAAACCCCCACCAAACCCCCTGCCGTACCCTCTGCCGAAACCTCTGCCGTATGAACGGTATCGATTGACCATTTGTCACTCCTCCTCTCTTTCCTAACGTATGAAAAAAAGAAGGACTGACGTATGCATATAGCCTATTCGGTTTGTCTAGTTAAAAAAATCATCGCGTAGGACCCTTATTGGAAAAAGGTCAAGTACTCATCTTCATCTTTCAAGCGACTATGTCGAGGATGAGCGATTTTCTTTACTCTTCAGATTCCATACTCATTCGTTCAACAAGGGTCGCAAGTGTACGTACCATTGAACCAGTTCCACCCTTTGGCCCTAAATCGTGCGAAACACTTGATTCAGATGTGCCTGCGATGTCTAAATGAATCCATGGTGTATTATCAACAAATTCTCCAACAAAGCCTCCACCGAAAATCATATGGCCATCACGACCTGGCGAGTTATTTAAGTCTGCTACATCACTTTTACGGATACGTTTCTTGTCTTTCTCAGTTAAAGGTAATCTCCAAACAAATTCCCCTGTTTCTACAGAAGCTTCTAAGAACGTCTCAAAGAATGTTTCATTGTTTGTAAGTGCTCCTGTTTTATCCTTACCAAGAGCAACAATGACGCCACCAGTTAACGTTGCTACGTCCACAATATAGTTTGCACCTTGTTGTTTTGCATAAGTTACTGCATCGGCTAATACAAGTCTACCTTCAGCATCCGTATTTAAGATTTCAATTGTTTTGCCACTTAATGATGTAATAACATCATCTGGTTTGAATGCATTTCCTGAGATCATATTATCAGTTGCTGCAATAACAGCGATGACGTTTTTACTTGGGCTAGTTTCCCCGATAATACGCATAGCACCTAAAACTGCGGCTGCACCACCCATATCGCCTTTCATGCCCACTAGACCATCCTTAGACTTAATTGAATAACCTCCAGTGTCATATGTTACTCCTTTGCCCACCAGGCCAATGACATCGCTCCAATCATCATTTGCACGGTATTTCATTACAATTAGTCTTGGTTCTTCTGTTGACCCTTGATTGACTGCTAAAATTGCACCCATTCCGAGTTCTTCCATTTCAGCTTTGCCTAGTTCTTCATATTCAAAGTCATAAGTTTCAGCAAGTTCTTTTGCATACTCAGCCATTTTAGTAGCTGTTAAAACATTTGATGGCATGTTAACTAACGTACGTGCTTCGTTAACAGCTTCCGCATATACTTGTCCTAAATTGAAAAAAGATAAGATTTCTTTCTCATCTGAAGTAGTAAGTAATTCAATATTATCTAGATAATAATCATTTACATTTGAAGTTGTTTTATAGTGAGGCACTTGGTACAGACCCATACCTATTCCTTCAGCTGCTAAATATGTAGCATCTTCTATTTCAATATCTTCGTTCGTAAATGAATCTAGCCAAATCGAAATATTAGTTGATTTTGAAGCTACAAGTTCTTTTCCTACCATACCAAATATTTCTCGCAAGTCATCTTCAGTTAACGATTTACGATCACCAAGACCAACAAAGAAAATCCGTTGAAGCTTGCCATCTTGAAGAGCTGGTAATTTCGTTAATTTCTTTCGATCAGTAGAAATATCACCTGATTTTACCCATTTTTCTAATGATGCACCATAAAATGAAACTAACTCAGACCAGTATTGTGTGTTTTCAGGATGTTTAAATGTTCCCACAATTAATACTTCAGCTTGAACTTCGTTAAAGTTTACTCCTGTAACTTCTGTTTTCAAATAAATCCCTCCAATTATATACATTCGCCTTCTATTATATACGAAATTCTTACGCTTTTCGAATTATCTGTAACTACCTGTTTAAACGTAGGTTGAGGTCTTGAGCTGTGGTTGGTATACTTTACTAAACAATTACGAACTTGAAAGGGTGGATTGCCTATGGACATTTTAACCAATATTCCGCTCATTGCTGCACTTTTCGGAATTATATTTGCTCAATTCATTAAAATTCCGATTACATATATAGTGACAGGCGTCCTTGATTGGAAGCTTTTCACTTCAACTGGTGGAATGCCAAGTTCTCACTCAGCTGCCGTTACAGCACTAACCACAGCGGTTGCTTTTGAAACTGGTCTTGGGTCACCTCTTTTTGCAGTATCTGCAATCTTTGCAATTATTGTCATGTTTGATGCATCTGGCGTTCGTTTTCAAGCTGGACAACAAGCCATCATTATTAACCAAATGCGCATTGACTTTCAAATTTTTGTGAATCAGTCGAAGGGTTGGGCACAAAAAAAGAATGAAGAAAAAATCGAAGAACTTAAAACACTTCTTGGGCATAAACCAAGCGAAGTCTTAATGGGCGCCTTAACCGGAATAATCATTTCTACCATTGTTTATGTATTTATCATGTAAAAAGCAGTGAACTCATAATGAGTTCACTGCTTTTTTACAAATTAATGATAATCGCATCTAGTTCCACAGAACAACCTAGATCTTCGCTTCAGAAACTCATTCAAAGTAATAGTTTTTGATTCATTTCGGAGCTGGTCTTATAGTGCTTGAATTGCGCTTTTCATTGTTAAAACATTTGATATCCATTTTTACGTAACATTTTAATCACAATTCCAGCAATAATTGCACCAAGTAAACCACTTGATAAAACTAAAATATCTGCGAAATGGAGTGACATTAGTTTGTCTCCAAGCGCTAGAAATGCCTTTGTCGGTGCTGTGAAATAATCAAAGAAATCAACTTCATCAATAATTAATATGACCACGATAGGATAGACAATAGCCATTAACCAGGTCGCGCGAAGTAACATATTGATTAAAAAGGCGATACCGAAAAACATTACTAAAAATAATAATACTGATAACATAGCTGTTACAAGTGTAAAATTACCATCCATTAAAATCTTCCCTCCATGCTTCCTTTCAACAGTTTACATGAATGATATGTTCCTTTCAATAAACATGTTTGTGTAATACTAATTAATAGTACAGACCTGTGTCTAACTACCACACTATGTTACCAAATTTGTATTTTAAAACTATAATTCTTTATCCCCTTCGTCGTAATTTTGCATTCCTTTCCTTTCAAGAAGATCTAACATTTGAAAATATCCGGGTATCTTATCAACATCATAATTTCTAGTGCAATCTACTATTTTAATTTTTAATTCTTGGGATAAATCTTCCCTAAATTGCTTTTTTGTTTGTTGTAATGACCTGTGAATTTTAGGAGAAAATAAATCAATCACGATTTTTAGTGAGTTGTTATCCGTTCTTGATTGTTTAACTAGTGTAAATAGACTCCTATTCATTCAAACCCCTTCCCTCTCTATCCATTTTTAATAATTTCTCTTAACTTTTTCAATATTTTTTTATGACTTTTGGAAACTGCTTGTTGGGATACATTAAAATATGTTGCTATTTCAGAGTCAGTTAAATCAAATATATATGCCAAACTTAATAGTTGTCGCTGATTTTCTGTTAACTGTTCAATCCCTTTATATAATGAGTCATTTGTTAAATGGTCTTTAATATTTGAAGAATAAATACAATCTTCTTGGTAATCCTTCCATTCCATTGAACAAAAAAACTCAATTACCGTTCTACCTTTCTTATCTTTTATGGGTATATCCAAAATTGATTTATTTCTATCTGAAAACAATTTTACTTTCTTATCATAATTTATGGCATTAAAATAGATGGCTTGAGACAAATAACTGGTAAATCTGATTCTAAAATAAAATTCCCTGAACGTATCATCTAGCTTTTTCGTTAATATGCTTGTTGGATTGTTAATCACTTCTTTTAAGAGATCCATATTTTCCGCTATATTTAAGAACGATTTTATAATAGGATTTTTCATATGCTTTTCAATTTTACTAAGATACGTTTCAATACTTTGATTATAAGAATCTTTCAAATTAATACCTCCCATAAAGAACGTTAGTTCCGTTATGTGGTAAAAAAAAGATAGTACCTTTATCTGTTATTATCTAATCAAACTTGAAAGTTTATTAATTACTCATATTCCATTTCTTCAACTCGTTCAATAGTAATAATGTTTTATTACATCAGAAAGCTGTGAAACTGCGTCTTCTAACTTTTCAATTCTTCTTTCAAACCGCCAGAACAAATAGATAGTAATAGCAATTGGAAATCCAAAATTCCCTAAGATCATTGTCCATAAGGGTACATCGAAATTGTACATGAATTATCCTCTCCTTCTTTTATTAGTAGTTATATATTAAAGAAGAATTATGGAAAGATTTCACAACCTATAATGAAAAATAATAGTTGGTATAAAAGTTTCAAATAGCATTCCATTAACTCATTACTATCTCCAATAATTTTAAGGTACATAACGTTAGTTTGATATTTCTTAATTTCTTCATTTGGGTTAGGCCTTATCAGCGGTTTATTGGGCATAGGAATGGCTTGAAGGGGACGTGTTGAATGGATAAAACATGTACTAAAAAACAGATGCCTTGTTAGGAATAGATGGCATCTGTTTTCATTTATATATTAATAAACGCTTTCACAGTTTGTTGATTAAACACATTTTCCACATAATCTAAAAGGGTTAAGTAAATCAGTCCGTTCCCTTCAATTTTTGGCGAGTTACCAAGTGGAACTGTTCTCTTTATCAATTGAGCATACAACTCAGGTTCGGTTAAATCTCTTTCAAATGAAGAATTGGATATTACTTTTAATAAAGCCAATGCACCTGATATATGGGGAGTTGCCATAGAGGTGCCGCTTAGTGTAGCATAAGTCCCATTAAGATAAGTTGATGTCACTTTCTCTCCAGGGGCTACTAAATCAATTTGATTATTCGAATTAGTAAATTCAGAGGACTGTCTTTCTAAATTAACTGAACCTACGCTAATCACTTCATTGTAGCATCCAGGGTAACCGAGTTCATCAGTTGAATCTTGACCGTCACCATCATTGCCTGCAGCACATACAACTAGTATATTTTGGTTTACTGCTTCAATTATTACATCATGAAGTTCTTTTACATCAGATGATCCACCTAAAGACATCGAAATAATATCTGCTTTATGGTCAATTGCATAGCGGATTGCTTTGATAATCCAATCATATTTTCCTGAACCACTTTTTCCAAGTACCTTTAAAATTAATAGGTTTGCCTCTGGTGCGACTCCAACAACTCCACTGTTATTTCTACTAGCAGCAATTGTTCCCGCAACATGCGTTCCATGCCCATTGTAATCTTCAAATTTCAAAGGATCTTCTTCATCATCACTTGTGAAATTATAGCCACCAATAATTCGATTTTTCAAATCTGGATGATCTGTATCACAGCCTGTATCTAAGACAGCTATTGTAATTCCTTTTCCTTTTGTTTCATTCCAAATCTCAGGGGCATGAATAATTTCTATTCCTTTTGGTATTTCATTCACCGTTTCTAACTGCTCCACTAATTCGTACGGGATCAAATACATGTATTTGTCCATCTTCTCCCTCCTCAAATTATTATTTAAGCAAGCACTTGATGTAATGTTAATTAATTGTAACAATATTCAGAATAATATAATAGATTCTAAGGTAGGATTTTTATGGAAATAGAAGTGGGTATTTATAGGAGAATATTACTAAAAAATGCTAATTATGCATACAAATTTTGTGTTATCCAAAAAGTAGTGAGATTTGAATTGGGATAAGAGTAAGAATTTAATCAAATAAAAAGGGCTCTTCTCGGTGTTTCACCGAAAAGAACCCTTTTTAGAGTTTACTTTCTTCCTGACCCAGAACAACAAGCACATGTTTCTGATCCACCAAGACGTAATTGAAAATATCCATCCCCTTTACAGTATGGGCACTCATTGTTTTGAACATCTTTTTTATAAGTAGTCATTTATACAATCTCCTCTGATTCATAATATTCTGATAATATAACATATTCAAAAAAATCTGTAAACAAGGAAAAACCTAAATGTAAACGAATACATTAGGCTTTTCCTTGTTATTTCTTTATATTTCTCTTGTTTTCTAACTCTTTTAAAAATACATTTTATAGCTTGTATAGCCAAATACATCACCAGGGTTAATGCCTTCAATTACTTGTAGACCCTGTCCTAAAGTCTTTGTTGCCAATTCATGTATCATGACAGACGTATGTGGATCCTGGCTCAATTCAACTGGACTCATCCACTTTGCTTCATATACTTCTTTTAATTGTGGGATAATCAATTGTTCACGACTAGTTTCTTCACAAATAAAAATTGCCATGTTATCACTTATTTCACCTCTAATTACCCCGGTTCTAAATCCAACTAAACCCTGAACCATTGTTTCAATTCCAGTTTCTTCTTGTACTTCTCGACAAACTGCCTGATCAATAGTTTCCCCTGGCTCTACAAACCCAGCTGGAAATGACCATTTGCCGTCAAGTCCCCCATATCTTTTCTTTACTACGAGCCATTCATTTAAATGATTAATAACTAATCCAGATACGCCTAACCATACTTTGCCTCTATCTTTTTTAGCCATTAGTTTCATCATCTCCTCATTAGAAAAATATAGATTCCCTCCATAATCGTGCTAACTTACGTCTATACATATACTTATATCCGAAAATTCATCTCTTTTAACATAGAAAAGCGCAAAGTGTCTTTTAGCACTAAAGTTTTAATTCAATGAAAACAAGGCTCAAAGTTTCTTCAAGCTAAGCGAAAGATCTCATCTTAGCACGACACTCTGGTGCTGGAAGAATGAAAGGCAAGCTTTCGGCTTTCTGACACCATAAAGGGTCCCTAGAGCTGACTCTAGTAGCTAGCATAAGATTCTCAAAAGTTCTAAGGTGAACACTTAAATCCTCATACTTTCTTTTTTCAGTCCAAAAAAACTCCCACCTGAAAACTCCAGATGGGAGACGATAAACGAAGTTTTATAGAACGTTAAATTTACCTTTTTTCACAACTAGTGAAGCGCCACCTAACATATAAAGAGCACGGTTATCTACCATTTTCTTCATAAATGAAGCTCTAGAACCAGTCACTTTTTTACCGAAAACAACGCCAATAGCATCGTCTTCACCTAGTGAACATAAACTACCTTTTAAGTCAGGTATAAATGTTTCAGTTTCTTCTCCCTTGATTAAAGAAAGTAAGTTTTTAGCCACTGTTACACCTTGTTGCATAGCAATTTGCGCAGTAGGTGGATAAGGGCGATTAATTTCTTCATTTATCAATAGTGCACAATCACCAACGATAAATACATCATTGTGACCTGGAGCACGCATATCTTTTTCAACTTTAACGCGAGCACGCATATTTTCAATGCCTGTTTGTTCGATTAAACGGTTTCCGCGAATACCTGCAGCCCAAACAACTGAACCAGCTTTCACAAATTCAAACTCGTCTTCACCTTTTTTAATTTTAACGCCTTCTGGAGTTGCTTCAACAACTGGCGTTCCAATTGAGAATTCAATTCCTTTTGCTTGAAGATGTCCAACTGCGTATTCTACCAATTCCGGATCAAATCCTGGTAATACCATTGGAGCTGCTTCTACACAAAGAACACGAACTTTTTCTTGTGGTACATCAAACTCTTTACAAAGTTCAGGAACACGATTACCTAGTTCACCTAAGAACTCGATCCCAGTAAATCCTGCACCCCCAACAACTATTGTTAAGCGGCTGTCGTCTTTTACTTCTTCTAGTGACCATGTAGCGAATTGATATTCAATATGTTCACGTATTTGTCGAGCTGCTTTTACATTAGCAATAGATAGAGCATATTTATCTAGACCTGGAATACCAAAAGTTTCGCCTTCGAATCCAAGACCAATTACTAAGTAATCATAAGAAAATACGCCAGTATCAGTTGTCACTTGTTTACCAGAAATGTCTATTCCTTCAACTGATGCTTTAACAAATTTCACTTTATCAGCTTTAATTACATCTGCAATGTCAAAACGTACTTGGTCTGGACGTAATGTCCCAGCTGAAGCCTCATGTAACCAAGTTGATTCATAGTGGTAATCATTTTGATTGATCAATGTGATATCTGCAACATCTGACCCAATATTTTTTTGCAAGTTAACTACTGTTGATAATCCGCCATACCCGGCGCCTAATACTAAAATTTTCGGTCTTTTCACCAAGATTCAAACCACCTTCTATTTGTTTTATATACATTCTCTTTAATCAAAAAGAGATATTTCTATGTTTTGATAACTCAGCTAATTTGTCTATATTTTCGACAAACGTACTATTTACAATAATAGACCTTTTGTGTATTGAATTCAATATAATCTTATGAAGTATAAAAGGTTTGAATTTACAGAAAAAAGACCGAAATAGATTCGGTCTTAGCAATTCTCTGGAGTTCCTTTTTTTGTAGCTGTAGTAAATGATGAGCCACAACCACAAGATGCGATAGCGTTCGGATTTTCAA
Organism: Paenisporosarcina antarctica; assembly: GCF_004367585.1. Lineage (GTDB taxonomy): Bacteria > Bacillota > Bacilli > Bacillales_A > Planococcaceae > Paenisporosarcina > Paenisporosarcina antarctica. Next base: position 1,022,232 of record NZ_CP038015.1, on the reverse strand, counting down.
TCGTGAATCCGCCACCCATTAGAGATTGTTTATAATCAATAACTGTTCCATTAATAATTGCTTTATCTTCATTTGATACTAAAATAGTTAATCCGTGTTGTTCTAAAACTGTATCGGAATCTGATTTCTCTCGTTCAAAACCCATTCCGTATGATAAACCACTACATCCGCCACCATGAACAGCTACACGTAAAAATGAGCCCTGTTCTTCATTATGGGTCATCATTTCTTTCACTTGGTAAGCTGCAGCTTCTGATAATTCGACAATCTGTGTCATCCGTTACACCTTCCTTCCATAGTTATATGATACCAACTTTTAAGCTAAACATCCAAGAACATCAATTTATATTGAATGTCCTTTTATTTAGTATATTGGGTATAATGAATGTAAAGATACTTTTAAAAAAGGAGCCCGTAATAGGCCCCTTAGTTACTATCTACAAGTCCCATCTCTCACCTTCGTTTCAAGACCTATTTCCGAAAACTAGTTTTCGATTCGGTCTCTCTATCGGCAGTGAGCAAACGTAGCGCCTTAAGCTTTTCTAATTAAAAAACTTGTTCTACTTCAATGACTCCTGGAACTTCTTCCAAAAGTGCACGTTCTATTCCTGATTTTAGCGTAATTGTAGAACTTGGGCAGCTTCCGCATGCGCCAAGAAGACGAAGTTTGACAATGCCATCTTCGATATCAACAAGTTCACAATCTCCGCCATCACGTAGTAAGAATGGACGTAATTTATCTAGTACTTCTTGAACTTGATCTGTCATCATTGTATCAGTCATTTATTTCGACTCCTTCCCTTATAAATATTATAATGTGAAGAGATGAAAAAATCCAACAGTACCTACTAAAGGGGAATTAATAACATGGACCAAAAAACACTCTTAATTGAAATCTTCGGTGCTGATATTATATGCGCTAGTTGTGCAAATGCACCAACCTCTAGGGATACATACGAATGGTTGCAAGCAGCTATCAATCGAAAGTACCCGAATCAACTTTATAAAATAATGTATATTGATATTCAAAAGCCAATTGAAAACGAACGGCAACAAAATATAGCAAATCGTGTTTTAGAGGATGAATTCTTCTATCCACTCGTTTTAATTGAAGGAGAAGTGATTGGTGAAGGAAATATTCAATTAAATCCTGTATTTGCAGAACTTGAGAAGTATGGTTTTGTAGGTGTAGATTCATACAAATAAAGTCAAAGACCTAGAAGTTATTTTTCCCTTCTAGGCCTTTTTCTATTCATTACCCGTTGTGCCACTTATACATCCACAAGACACCAGACTTCATCATTCGTGCGATACGTCCAGTAACAGTGCGGTCGGCTAAGTAAGCAAAGCCTTGTTTCTTTCCTAAAGAACCTAGGAATCCTTTAAGTTTAATTTCAGGCATTTTTTCAGGTAACTCTTTGCCTTTCCAGCGTGCTTGAAGGACTTGAACGATCTGTTCTGCTTGCTCTTCTGCTACTTGCGCACTTGGTGCATAAGGCAATGCTGCACAATCACCAACAACATAGACATTTTCATCCTCAGGTAAGTGATGGTATTGGGACAGTATCACTCGACCAATTGAATCTGTCTCTGTAGCTAAGTTTCGCACTGGCTCAACAGGTCGAATACCTGCTGTCCATACAACAGCATCCACTTCAATCGTCTCTTCATGATTATGCAAAGTATTGGGTTCTACTTTTGTAATGTTAGAATTGCTTACAACATCTACATTGTGTTTATCAAACCATTTTTTCACAAAATTACTTAGACGTTCAGGAAAGTCTCGTAAAATACGAGGACTACGGTCAAATAATTTAATTCCTAAATCAGGGCGTGACTCGCGAAGTTCACTTGCAAGTTCAATTCCGCTTAAACCTGCTCCAACAATCCCAACAACAGAACCTGATGGTAACCCACACAATTTATTAAATGTCTCCCGGGCACGCCCTATTGTTTGAATGCTATAGGTAAATTCATCTGCACCTGGTACATCATGATATTTATCTTCGCAACCTAAACCAATAACGACATCATCATAAGGAACACGCGTATCATTTGATAATACAATCATTTTTTCTTCACGATTTATTTCCACTATTTCTCCGTAAACCATTTTTAAGCGTTCATGTTCAGGATATGGAACACGAACCTCTTGGTCAGGTACAGTTCCTGCAGCAAATGCATAAAATTCTGTTTTCAAACTATGGAATGGTGTGCGATCTATTAACGTAATTTGCACGTCTTCGGGAAAATTATTTGGCAATAAACGAAGCAACACACGCATGTTACCGTAACCGCCACCTAGCAATACTAAATTTTTCATAAAAAGCTCCTTTAAATACAGACTATCTCTAAGTTATTATAAATCATTGTGACAAGTTTCACAATAAGGCACCCTAATTGACGAACGGAAAAAAAAAGAGTAGCATTGCGATGTAGTGAGGTGAAGAACGTGAATCCAATGGTTGAATTTTGTGTCAGTAACTTGGCAAATGGATCACAAAAAACATTTGAAGAATTAGAACGGGATCCCAATTTAGACGTTCTAGAGTATGGTTGTTTAAGTTATTGCACAAAATGTGCAGAGTCTTTTTTTGCGGTTGTAAATGGCGACGTTGTGCAAGCAGATTCTCCAGATGAACTTACGAAGAAGATATATGCATATATAGATGAAAATCCACTTTTTTGAAGACAAGGAGCTGCGATGATGCAGCTCCTTTTTCTATACTAAATCTAGTAAATTTTGTATCGTCATAGTAGGCCGTAATGATTTTAATAGCACTTTTTCTGTAGATGTAATGCCCGTATTTACATGAATAGTATCTATTCCAAATTCAATTCCTGCCAAAATATCTGTATCATAATTATCCCCAATCATCACCATATCTTCTTTTGCAAATTGGTGTTCATGTTGAATGATTTCAAGCATATGACCTTGTGGTTTTCCAATAAATATTGGGTCAACACCTGTTGAGGTTTGAATTAGAGTTGTAAATGCACCGTTCCCAGGTAAAAACCCTCTTTCACTAGGGTATGCCCGATCACTATTGGTTGAAATAAAAACTGCACCATTTCTAACATCTAAACAAGCTTGGGCAAGTTTTTCGTATGTAATACCACGATCCATTCCGATTACAAATACATCTTGTGAAGTTAGGACAATATTTACGCCATTTTCATTAAGCGCTTCTCGCAACCCACTATCCCCTATCATCGAAACGTCTTTTCCATAGTAATGTAACGCAATATATTTAGCCGCTGCCATAGCAGATGTCATGATATGACTTCGCTTTGCATCCACTCCAAACCCTTTGAGTTTCTTCAACACTTGATCAGGTGTTTGAGAGGCATTATTCGTCACAAAGAACGGTTCTATACCTTGTTCCTGCAAAAGTTGAATAAATTGGACAGTTTCCATTATAGGTTCTTTCCCTCGATACACAGTGCCATCTAAATCAATACAATATCCTTTGTAAGCTTTCACGATTGCTCCTCAGGTAAGAATGCAGACACAGGTCCAAGTTCATGTGTTAAATAATGTTCAATGCTATTGGGAAATTGTCTTAATATCTGTATATTAGCTTGTAGTGTTTTTGCTAATTCTTGATGATTTACACTGATGAAATCCCGTACAAGCATTTTTCTGAGTAAAATTACTGCTTTTAAAGGTGCATCCATTTCAGGTGTAATTACTTTTTCATCAGTTAAAATATCAATAATGTCATCATAGCTTCCTGGATCACGCATAATGAAACCATCGATCATTGAATTTCCTACATCAATAATGGATTCTATAATATTTTGTGTTATACGCTCCAAAGCAAGTTTATTAAGGTCATTTGAAGTTAAATCTGGTGACTCATTCACCAATTGTACAATTGATTTCATATAAGATAATGTCAAACTAATGTTTTTACGGTCAACAAAATACATAGGTATTCCCCTCTTTTGTGTTCTAGTTATTTGTTTTTCCATCCTATGATACCATAATTACTAAGGGGAGTAGAACAGTGGTATGTATCGTATTCTCGTCTATTAAGAAGTAGAAGATGTAAATTATATCGCTAACTCTCCTCAAAGTGATAACTAATTAATTGATATTAAGAAATTAATTACCTGAAAAGATAAAAACCTTGACTAAGATGATTGCTCATCAAAACCAAGGTTTTCTACATGTGGTAATTCTTCTGTTTCAGTTGATACTTCCACTTGTTTTGCTGGACCAAATTTTTTCAAAATAAAATAGGCACAGCCAAAATTACAATACTCATATAGGTAATCTTGTAGCGTACTCACTTTTGTATCGTACGTTGCTTTTTGATTTTTATCATCGAAAAAACCTTTTAAACGAAGTTGACCATATCCCCAGTCCCCTAGGATGTAATCATACTTGTTCAAAATTTCACTGTAGCGCTCTTGAAAAGCCTCTTCTTTAAACGCTTCCCGGTAATCAGTCACTATTTTATAATCCCAGCGATCAATTGTAATCATCAATTCACGCTCCATCAACTCGTTGCAAGAGCTATTTGCTCATCACCAATACGCTGTTTTTCTTTTGCAGCTGCATTCACTTGTTCATCCGCATGGTAACTACTACGTACCAGTGGTCCTGCTTCACAATGTGAAAACCCTTTAGACATGGCAATCTTACGAAGTTCTCCAAACTCAAGTGGAGAATAATATTTTTGAACCACTAAATGCTTTTTAGAAGGTTGTAAGTATTGGCCAATTGTCATGATATCAACGTTGTTTAATCGCAAATCGTCCATTACTTCGATAATTTCTTCTTTCGTTTCACCCAGCCCAATCATCAAAGATGATTTTGTTGGAATTTCAGGTTGCATTTCTTTTGAACGACGTAAAAATTCAAGAGATCTATCATATTTTGCACGTGCTCTAACTCTAGGTGTTAATCGTCGCACTGTTTCTATATTGTGGTTTAAGATATCTGGTTTTGTATCCATAAGCATTTGTAAGTTTTCTTCAATTCCCCCCATATCTGAAGGTAATACTTCTATCGTTGTAAACGGATTTTTACGTCGAATCGCTCGCACTGTTTCGGCAAATACAACAGCACCACCATCTTTTAAGTCATCGCGTGCGACAGCCGTTACTACGACATGTTTTAGATTCATCAAAACGACTGAATCTGCTACGCGTTCTGGTTCACCTAAATCAAGTTCATTCGGTAGACCTGTTTTGACTGCACAGAATCGGCATGCACGCGTACAAATTGCACCTAAAATCATAAAAGTTGCTGTACGACGAGTCCCCCAACATTCATGAATATTTGGGCATTTTGCTTCTTCACATACAGTATTTAAATTGTTTTCACGCATTATTTTTTTTAGACCTTTGTAGTTGTCGTTTGTATTTAATTTAATCTTTAACCAGGCAGGCTTTCGAATATGTGTTTGTTTTGATGTCATGCTTATCAACCCCATTCTGACTATGTAGGCAATTTACTCACTATTGACAATGTACCATATTAGGCATCGTCTCACAACCATCGAAGACATATAAAACAAAAAAGCGTCTCTATGAGAGAGACGCTTTTTATTATGAATTTTGTCTTGATTTTTCTCTTGATTTTGATACAGCATATACGATACTTGCAGCTAGGCCGCCCCAAATGATTGTGACGCCAATAATCATCATAACAATTGCAGATACTGACATTTGAAGTCCCCCTTATTCGCCATCTGTATGTTGATATGCATCAACATCCGTATTTTTATTCCATTTAATAGCTGTAAACACAAAGCCTAAAATGATAGCACCAGAAGCAACAAACCATCCACTATAAAGAATAAATGTATTTGAATATCCTTCATAGTTACCTGAATCACTTTCAAAACCTTTTGTTATATTCAGTTTCAATAAACCAAACATCATGTAGCCCAAAACTAAAGGAGTTACAAATTTCAAACATATTTTCCACCATGCGCCTAAACGAATGTCCGAAACAGCATTTGCGTGGTCTTCGAATAATGGAAGCTTTTTAAAGAACCAAGCAATTGCAACGACTTCAACTAAACCGATTGCTGCTACTCCGAATTGGTTGATAAAGTAATCAGCAGCATCAAGGAAGTACAAACCGCCATTTGTTGCAAATAATAAGGAAATTACAGCAGCGACACCTACACCAAATGTAACCGCTTTATTACGAGATATTCCGAACTTCTCAGTGAAACCAGCAACATACGTTTCACAAATTGAAATTAGTGATGATAAACCTGCTAACACAAGTGACAAGAAGAACAAGACGCCAAATAGTCCGTTCATTCCTGGGAACTCACTAATAATTTGCGGGAATACAACAAATGCTAAACCGACACCTGCAGATGCAACGTCAGCCACTTCTACGCCTTGTTGTGCAGCCATAAACCCTAAAGCTGAGAATACTCCAATACCTGCAAGCAACTCAAAGCCGGAGTTAGCAAATCCAGTAATAAACGCATTGTTCGTAATATCCGATTTCTTTGGAAGATAACTAGAATACGTAATCATAATGGCAAAAGCGATTGATAAGCTAAAGAATATGTGCCCATAGGCAGCAACCCATACTTTAGGATCACTTAACTGAGAGAAGTTAGGTTCAAAGAATGCATTCAAACCAAGGTATGCTCCGTCTAGTGTAAGTGCACGAATTACAACCATTAAGAAAATTACAACAAGTGTTGGTATGAAAATTTTATTAGCAATTTCAATTCCTTTTTTAACACCTGCAAATAGGATTCCAAATGTAATTGCCCAAACAAGTATTAAAGGTATTGCGACTCCTGGAACGATACCGCCAACTTCACCAGGTACATCCCCTAGTTTTAAGACTGTTCCAAATAAGAAGCCCGCCGTGTCATCTCCCCATGCTTGGTTGACTGAATACACTGTGTATTTCATTGCCCAGGCAATAATGACTGCATAGTATGTGGAAATTACAAAAGAAACAAAGATTGCCCACCAACCAAGCCATTCCGCTTTTTTACCGCCCATGCGGAAGAATGATAATGGTGCCGAACCGCGATACTTATGTCCCATAGTGAATTCTAAAATAAGAATAGGAATACCTGCTGTTAAAAGAGCGAATAAGTACGGGATAAAGAAAGCTCCTCCACCATTTTCATAAGCTACATACGGAAACCGCCAAATATTTCCGAGTCCTACCGCGGAACCAACTGCAGCTAGAATAAATCCGGCTCGTGATCCCCATTGAGAACGTTTTTCCATATTTTTTTCCTCCTTTTTATTTCGCCCCCAAAAGTACTATTGTAATATTAGGAAGCTTGTTTATATTCAGATTATTTATTAATCTAAAACTAGTATACTATAGTGAATTAACTTGTAAAGATGTTTTTTTATATAATAAACTATTATTAAATAAATAAAAAAGCAAGGGAATAAACCCTCGCTCTGTATATGTTTACCTATTAATTTGTCGATTTTTCGCTCATCTTAATTAGAACATAAAATAGTATTGCAAGAATAGTTATTACAAGTCCCAATGATAACCAAACGGACCCAGTTAATCCTAGTACTAAGTACCCAACTGATGCAACGGCTGCTGAAATTAATGCATACGGTAGTTGAGTCGTGACGTGATCAATATGATTACATCCAGCACCAGTAGAAGATAAAATGGTCGTATCTGAAATCGGTGAACAATGATCACCTAACACGGCCCCTCCTAGCACTGCAGCTAAAGTAGGTAATAACATCGTAGGATCAGCGCTAATCATTATCGTTCCAGCAATAGGTAATAAAATTCCGAAAGACCCCCATGAGGTACCTGTTGCAAATGCCATACCTCCAGCTAATATAAACAGAATAACTGGTAATAAACCTATTGGCAGATTAGCATCGATTACTACTTGAGCTAAATATTCGCCTGTTTTAAGCTTATCTATAATAAACGTTAATGACCAGGCAAAAACTAATATTAACACAGCAGGTAGCATGGATTGAATTCCGCTCCAAATTCCTTTACTTAGATATGAAAGGTTGGCTTTTTCATTTTTCCCAAACTGTAAGAGATAAAGAACAATAGATACAACTGCACCTGCAGTACCACCAATTAACAATGACTTCGGTACATCAGTATTTTCAAAAATTGCCCAAATATCTAGAACACCTGCATTTTGATATCCTGTAAATAGCATTGCTCCGATTGTCGCAATTACAAGTGTAACAATTGGTAGAACTAAGTCACTCACTTTACCGTGACTATGAACAGGGAAATCTTCTTTTAATTGACCAGGGATATCTTTTCTTGGATCAAATACTTCCCCTGTATCGATTGCTCTACGTTCATGTTTTTTCATTTCCAATAAATCGAAGTCTGTAATCGCTACGAAAAACACCATAGCAAGTGCTGCAATTACATAAAAATTCATTGGTGCCATCATGATAAATGCAGTTAATGGTGAGTATGTTATAACTGATTGAGTAGCCAGTATTGTCCCAATCAAACCAATTAAATATGCTCCCCAGCTTGATACTGGTGAAACTACACAAACCGGTGCAGATGTTGAATCAATAAAGTATGCTAACTTCGTACGTGAGATACGGTGATGATCCGTTATTGGACGTGCAATTTGTCCAACAGCTAAAGCATTAAAATAATCATCTATAAAGATTATCACACCAAGAAATGCAGTTAATAGCTTTGCTCCTCTTCTTGTTTTAATGTGCTTTACTGCCCACTCTGCAAATGCACGACTTCCTCCAGATAAACTAACGAAAGCTGTGATGATGCCTAGTAAAAATAAAAAGAGAATAATAAAGACATTATACGTATTTAGTCCACCATCCCAAAATGTCACTTGGAATGATTGCCACAAGCTTACTAGCGATTTACCTGGTGAGAATGAATGAATTAGTAAAGCTCCTAAAACGATACCTGTACCTAGTGAGATCAGTACTCGACGTGTAAGTAAGACCATCACAATTGCAAGTATTGGGGGTAAAATTGATAATATAGTTCCTGACATACCTATGTTCCTCCTCCGCATGGGGGTGGTCACAGAATACGAGTAAACATACAAAAAGACTGGAATCTTTAACATTCAAATTGAATGTTAAGAAACCAGCCCAGACAAGTTGCGAATAGACAAATTGATGTACCCTACCCACGATCTGTAGCTCACCATTTATATGCGTTTCGCCTATAAATGATAGTGTTATTCTTATTTAGAATAACCCCAATAAAATACTGTTAGACACAATCATTTTACTTCGGCAAAACTCCCTTTTACATACGGTCTTCGTTATCATCCTCGCGTATGTTACTAATAAGTCATGCGGCCTCTACCCATCGATATTAATTTCATTTCCTAGTTTAACAATAAACGGATCTTATTGCAATATCTTATTATGGTGCGGAAGGAGATTGATACGGCACTTCTACTTGTGGTGCATTCGCTCCGCTTCCTTTAGTATAAATTTGAGGAACTGGACTAGAGATTATTCCAAGTGCAACTGGAATTTTTTGTTCAATTACCGTCGCTTTTGTTGCGAGTGGGACAATAACTTGTACATTGACTGTAATAACAACGCTGACATCTATCATTGCATTGTTAATTCCAAATTCACGAATATCATAAATTACGTTTGACTGTAAATTTCCAATAACATGAAATCGTATTGGAATTTTAGGTCCTAGATTTCCAAGTAGTGGGATATTTGTCGCTTGACCAATAGGAACTAAAAATACAATACCTCCGTTATCTTCCATTGCGTCTGGATCATACTCTATATCATCCAAATAAGGTAAATTGGCCAAGTTGCCTTTTTCAGCTTGTTCTAGTTGGGTCTGTACTAAGGTTATGATATCAGCTTGAACACGATTAATTATTTCCGTATTAAATTGAGTTGTCACAGTACCTGGGGATTCTGATGGAACTTCAACTATGATATCAGTTGCATTCATTAAATCTGCGGTTCGAGAGTTAATGGCTTTACTAACAACAAGAGATGCGATTTTTTTGGATTGTACCTCAGCATACTGTAAATAGATTGGGGTTAAACGAACATTCACGAGATAAAACATTAAGCCAACAGAAATTACGACAAAAACAAATAACACTGGGATAATGTTCTTGCCTTTCCAATAGATTGACCTTTTAGAAACTTTACGTAGTCGCACGAAAACCCTCCTACGTCATGTTACGACAAGGAGGGTTCATTTATACCTATATAAGGTGTTGTTTTTGTCCATACACAATTAAAACATCTCGAATGAAGTCAGACATAAAATAAGTCTTTGGTGACTCTTTAAATTTGGGGTAAAAGTAACCAAATGTGAACATGTCAATGGTAGCTAAACGAACAATTTCTGTTGGTTCTATCCGTCTATTTTGAACAAATAATACTTGATCAACAACTGTAAATTGATGTGTAATCATTTTTCCCATCACAACACCACGAAAACCTAAACCTTTAATCTCTAAATTTGGCCAACTTTCATTTAACGACAATAAATATATATCTTTTAACTCTTCACCTGTTAGTTCAATTACACATGGATTAATCGGATGTGGCATCATTTTGTGAATATCAAAATATGAGACTTCCTGTTCTTTTAGATCTGACAAAAATAACCCAGCATTAAATAAGGCACAATCCGTTTGGCAAAATGCAGTTAATGCTTTACCAAAATAAGTTGATAAAGCAGATTCTTTAAACCACTCTTTCTTAAACGTCTCATTTTGGATAAATGCAGTTTCCATTAAATTAGCTTTACCAATATTAGCTAATTCTTCTAGAAATTCATCCTCATTTGCACATTCTTTCAGTTCATTTGTATCATATAAATGAGCTTGTTTTTTTGCAATCAATTTCGTTTCTAAATCGAAATCCAGGGTAACATGTCCAACATAATAGCCATATTTACCAGCTGCAGCTAACAGAGAATTATTAATTAATTTTCCTTCGTGGAAAATATGGTGTGTATGTGCACCGAAGATTACGTCAATATCAGGAAATTTCTCTGCCATTATCTCATCTTCATTTATACCTAAATGGGACATGCAGATAATGATATCTGTTTTTTTCTTTAACTCCATTAATTGATTACTCAAAGCATTAAATGCTTCAGTTACTTGCCATCCCAATTGACTATAAAATAGTGTGTATTCAGCTGTAAGTGCTGTTACACCAATTTTCGTTCCATATATAGTTGTCAATATAGTTGTTGGAATTAGCCACTTTGGTATTTTTCCATCTTGATCAATCAAGTTTCCAACTACTACATCAAATTGAGCATGAAGATATAAGTTTTCTAATTCATTGTGCGAAAGTGTAATTCCTTCATTATTTCCAATAGTTGCCACATCGTATTGTGCTTTATTTAAAAGATCAACATTTCCTTTACCTAATGTTCCCTCTGTATAGATATGTGAACGATCGATATGATCACCAAGATCTAAAGTAAAACTTGATTCGCCTTCTTCGAGATGCCATTTTTTTCGTGTTGTTACGAGTTCATGAATTCGTGGCCAATGTTGAAAATGACTATGTAAATCATTGGTATGATAAAAGTGAATGGTTTCAATCATTTGGTCAACTCCTTATCCCATCAGCCCCGCTACAATCGAACGAACACCGAGTAATAATAAGATTATACGCAAAGCAACAACTAATGTTTCCGATTTAATACGTTGATTTAAAGTTGCTCCAATTTTTGCTCCAATAAAGGCTGCTGGTATAACTGGAAGTGTATACAACCATGGCACATTGCCTAAAGAAATATGACTAGCTGAATTTACTAAAGCTGATAAAAAGACCATAAACATCGAAGTACCAACCGCTACATGTGGGGGGAATAAGAATAATAAAATCATAGCTGGTACAATGATGGACCCACCACCGATTCCAAATAATCCAGATGCAAAACCAACACCAAATGTTAAAATAAGAGCAAACCATACCGGGTAACCATAAACATAGTTTTTTCCATGAGTATCTGTAAAAGTTTTCTTCTTGCCGTTATTAACAAACCATTTGACTGGTTTTATATATTTTCTAACCATTAATAAGGTAGATAACATAATTAATAAAATCCCAAAGTATAAATTAAATGATGGCAAGTCTAATCCTTTGTTTACCCATGCCCCTAAAATAGTACCAGGCACACTTCCTACAAAGAAGATGAGAGCACTTCGATAATCTACAGTCCTTGCTTTCATGAACGTTAACGTAGAGGCTAAGCCTGTAAAAATCATCATAATAACAGATAGCCCTACAACATTCTGAGGAGTAATCCCTGGAATTAATCCAATTGATCCCCCTAAGAAAAGAGTAGCTGGCACTAGGATAATACCTCCACCAAGACCTACTAAGGCACCTACAACGCCAGAAAATAACCCAACTAGTGCCAGTAGTACATATTCCATACCCATTCTCCTTCAAACATATCTAAATCCATTTGTTCATTATCATATCATATCTTACATCAAACAAAGAAAACCTCGCCTTAAGGCGAGGTTTTAAGGAAATTAGATATTTAGCCGATTGAGCCTTCCATTTCGAACTTAATCAAACGGTTCATCTCAACTGCATATTCCATAGGTAATTCTTTTGTAAATGGCTCTATAAAGCCCATTACAATCATTTCTGTTGCTTCTTGTTGCGAAACTCCTCGACTCATCAAGTAGAACAATTGCTCTTCAGACACTTTTGAAACTTTAGCTTCGTGTTCTAAAGATACATTGTCATTCAAAATTTCGTTATAAGGAATAGTATCAGAAGTAGACAAGTTATCCATGATTAACGTATCACATTCAATGTTTGAACGTGCACCAGATGCTTTAGGACCAAAACGAACAACACCGCGGTAAGTTACTTTACCACCTTGCTTCGAAATTGATTTAGAGATAATCGTTGAAGAAGTGTTTGGCGCTAAATGAATCATTTTCGCTCCTGCATCTTGATGTTGTCCTTTACCTGCAATGGCAATTGATAATGTCATACCACGTGAACCTTCACCTTTTAAGATGACTGCTGGGTATTTCATCGTCAATTTAGAACCGATGTTTCCATCAATCCATTCCATTGTTGCATTTTCATCACAAACTGCACGCTTTGTAACTAAATTATAGACATTATTTGCCCAGTTTTGAATGGTTGTGTAACGGCAATATGCATCTTTTTTTATAACAATTTCAACAACTGCACTGTGTAGAGAGTTCGTTGTGTATACAGGTGCCGTACAACCTTCAACATAGTGAACATGTGCACCTTCATCAACGATGATAAGCGTACGCTCAAATTGCCCCATATTTTCCGAGTTAATTCGGAAGTATGCTTGTAACGGTGTTTCTACTTTAGTATTTGGTGGCACATAGATGAAAGATCCACCTGACCATACTGCTGAGTTCAATGCTGCGAACTTATTATCTGTATTCGGAATAATTGTACCCCAGTATTTTTTGAAAAGTTCTTCATTTTCACGAAGAGCTGCACCGGTGTCTTTAAATATAATTCCCATATCAGTAAGTTCTTGTTTCATGCTATGGTAAACGACTTCAGATTCATATTGAGCAGAAACTCCTGATAAATATTTTTGCTCTGCTTCTGGAATTCCAAGTTTATCAAATGTACGTTTAATTTCCTCAGGCACTTCATCCCATGAAGTTTGAGTCGCTTCTGATGGTTTTACATAATACGTAATTTCATCGAAGTTCAGTGGAGCTAAATCTCCACCCCATTGTGGCATTGGTTTTGAATAAAAAATTTCCAAAGATTTTAAACGATAATCCAACATCCATTGAGGTTCTTCTTTCATATTTGAAATTGTCTCAACGATTTCCCGAGTTAATCCACGTTTTGAACGGAAAATAGAAACGTCTTTATCATGGAACCCATATTTATAATCTCCAATTTCAGGCATTTTTTTAGCCATCATCTTTCCTCCGTTCTATTTACGAATGTGATTCGTTTTCTACACCTTTTTCCATGGCTTTCCAAGCAAGAGTGGCACATTTAATACGCGCAGGAAACTTTGATACACCAGATAAAGATTCTATATCGCCTAAGTCAATCGAGTCATCAAGTTCTTTTCCAAGCATCATATCTGAAAAAATTGTCGAAAGATTTAAAGCTTCTTCGACTGGTTTTCCTTTTACGGCCTGCGTCATCATAGAGGCAGATGCCATTGAAATCGAGCATCCTTCTCCATCAAATTTCGCATTTTCCACAATTCCATTAGTGACTTGCAAAGTTAAATGAATACGGTCCCCACAAGTAGGGTTATTCAAATCAATTGTGACACTACCATCTTCAAGTGACCCCTTGTTACGAGGTTTTTTGTAATGATCCATAATGACTGATCTATATAGCTGATCCAAATTTTTAAAAGACATCGTTAAAATACTCCTTTGCCGTGCTAAGTCCTGCTACTAATCGGTCAATATCTTCTTCAGAGTTGTATACATAGAAGCTTGCACGCGCAGTAGCTGATACCTGCAACCATTTCATTAATGGTTGAGCACAATGATGTCCAGCACGAACTGCAATACCATTCATATCCAGAACAGTTGCTAAATCGTGAGGATGTACATCATTTACGTTAAAGGTAACAATCCCTGCTCTTTTACCCGGATCTTTTGGTCCATAAATCGTTAAACCATTAATCGTAGACATACGATCCATCGCATATGCTGCGAGTTCATGTTCATGCTTCTCGATCTCATCAAGACCAATTTCTTCTAAGAAATCGATTGCTGCAGCTAATCCTACAGCACCTGCAATGATTGGAGTGCCGCCTTCAAACTTCCATGGAAGTTCTTTCCACGTAGAGTCATATAACCCAACGAAGTCAATCATCTCGCCCCCGAATTCAACAGGCTCCATTTGCTCGAGCAACTCTTTCTTTCCATATAACACACCGATCCCAGTTGGCCCACACATTTTATGACCAGAAAAAGCGAAGAAATCACAATCTAAATCTTGTACATCAATGCGTAAATGAGGAGCAGCTTGTGCTCCATCTACAACCATTACTGCTCCATTTTCGTGAGCAATCTGTGTAATTTCTTTTATTGGGTTCATTGTTCCAAGAACATTTGACACATACATAATCGAAACAATTTTAGTTCGTTGAGTAATCGTTGCACGCACTTTTTCTAAAGATAGCGTTCCATCTTCTTCTAAATCTACGTATTTTAAAATGGCACCTTTTTCTTTGGCCAATTGTTGCCAAGGAATGATATTAGAGTGATGCTCCATATACGTGATGACAATTTCATCGCCTTCTTGTACATTTGCTTCACCGTAACTTTGGGCCACTGTATTAAGAGCAGTAGTTGTTCCACGCATGAAAATGACTTCTTGTGTAGACTTTGCTGAAATGAAGTTACGCACTTTTTCTCGCGCACCTTCATAACTTTCAGTTGCGCGATTACCAAGTGTATGAACACCTCGGTGAACATTTGAATTATCGAACTCGTAATATTTTCTTAACGCTTCAATGACTTGAACGGGTTTTTGAGATGTCGCTGCACTATCAAGATAGACAAGCGGATAGCCGTTCACTTCTTGGTTCAAAATAGGGAAATAGCTTCGAATGTCTTTATTGATCATTAGCGCACTTTCCTTTCAATAACCTCCGCAAGTTGCTTTTTAACACCGTCTATTGGTAACACATTTACAACTGGTGCAAGGAAACCATGAACAACTAATCGTTCTGCATTTTGCTTAGAAATACCGCGGCTCATTAAGTAGTATAGTTGAAGTGGATCTACACGACCAACAGAAGCTGCGTGTCCTGCCGTTACATCATCTTCGTCAATTAACAGAATTGGATTCGCATCTCCACGTGCTTTTTCATTCAACATTAGTATACGCGCCTCTTGAACAGCGTTAGCTTTTGTAGCACCATGTTCGATTTTTCCAACTCCATTGAAAATGGAAGAGGCTTCATCTTTCATAACACCATGTTTCAAAATAAACCCTTCAGAGTGTTTACCCCAGTGAATTATTTTAGTAGTGAAGTTTTGCTTCTGTTTACCGCGACCAACTGTAACCATTTTGGTATCACCATAAGAACCGTCTCCAACTAAGTGTGTAACGTTCTCTGAAATGGTATTGCCATCATTCATTAGTCCAAGAGCCCAATCAATACGAGCATTACGGTCTGCTACGCCTCGACGATTTACGTAAGTCGTTAATCCTTTTGCCAATACATCTACTGCTCCGAAAGTAATACGTGCATTGTCTTTTGCAAGCACTTCAGAAACAATATTTACAACTCCCAATGCTTCTGGAACTGTTGAAAGATAGTTTTCCACATAAGTTACTGAGCTATTCGTATCCGCTACAACTATTGTGTGGTTAAAAAGAGAAGCTTCAGTATTGTCATGCAAGAAAACGACTTGAATTGGTTCAACTACCTCAACATTCTTCGGAACGTATACAAATACGCCACCATTTAATAAAGCAGCATGTAGACTAGCGAGTTTATGCTCATCCGTTTTCACACCGTTTGTCATGAAATACTTTTGAACTAGCTCACCATGTTCGCGAACAGCAGTAAATATATCTGTAAAAATTACACCTTGCGCTTTTAACTCATCAGAAACTTGTAAATAAGCAGGTGTATTGTTGCGTTGAATATAAACGCTTTTTTGATTTTCTGTAACAATGGCTTTCACTTCTTCTGGTAGCTCAGCAAGCGAAGCGAACGTATCGCTTTCTACTGCATGAACTGGGAAGCTTGTGAAGTTCCAATTATCAATTTTTGTTTTGTCTGGTTTAGGCATTGGCAAGTTTTCTGCCGCCTGAAAAGCTTGTACACGATATTCAGCAAACCAAGAAGGTTCTTGTTTCGCCGTTGAATAGGAGCGTACATCTTGTTCGGTTAATGCCAATTTTGTTTCAACCGTCATTTGTATGTCTCCTTTCTTTACGCTTCTTGACCTACAGTCTCGTCTTCAATTCCTAATTCTTCTTTAATCCAATCGTAGCCTTGCTCTTCTAATTTATGAGCAAGTTCAGGACCGCCAGTTTTCACTATACGTCCTTGCATAATTACGTGAACATGATCAGGTGTAATATAATCAAGTAAGCGTTGATAATGAGTAATAATCAAACAACCAAAATCTTCTCCACGCATTTGGTTAATTCCATTTGCTACAACTTTTAGAGCATCTATATCAAGACCAGAGTCAATCTCGTCGAGAATCGCAATTTTAGGTTGAATCATCATTAATTGAAGAATTTCGTTACGTTTCTTTTCGCCACCTGAGAATCCTTCGTTTAAATAGCGTTGTGCCATTTCCTGATCCATTTCAAGGTAATCCATTTTCTTATCAAGTTCACGAATGAATTTCATGATTGAAATTTCATCGCCTTCTTCGCGACGAGAATTTATTGCCGAACGTAAGAAATCGGCATTAGTAACACCGTTAATCTCACTTGGATATTGCATTCCTAAGAAAATACCCGCTTGTGCGCGTTCGTTTACTTCCATCTCAAGTACATCTTCGTTATCTAAAGTTATAGATCCAGAAGTTACTTCATATTTAGGGTGTCCCATAATTGCAGATGCTAAGGTTGATTTACCAGTCCCGTTAGGACCCATAACCGCATGAATTTCGTTTGTATTAATTGTAAGGTTTAACCCTTTAAGAATCTCCTTACCATCAATGGCAACGTGAAGATCTTGAATAACTAAAGTCGACATTTTACTACCTCCAAGTGTATAAATGAATGGTAATACCATTCTTAATTATTATCATTCTAATCTTAACTGAAATTTTAAGCACATGCAAATCTTTCGGACGGACTGTTTCACATATTAAAATCGTTCAATACATTTAGTAATCTCTTTATTAGCACGTTTGCTTTGATTGTTTAGAAGTTAGAATGTCATTTTCAATGAAGACTATCTAAATGAGAATTTATTTCATTAAAAAAATAAACAAAAAAATCAATGAACAAAAGTTCATTGATTAAGTTAATTTTGAATTATCCTTCGCGATGTGCTAGTCGTTCTAATTTAGCTGCTACTTGTTGACCAACTTCATAATCACGTTCACGTTGCAGTTCTACTTGTAGACGGAGCTCTGAATTGTTTTGGTAATCAACTAATCCCACTCCATGTTTACCTCTGAATGCATGGTCCATACGTTCTGTGTATGCTTGATCTGGTGATTGGATAGTGAATCATTCCTTTCAAATTTTCAACTCAAAGTTATGAGTTGTTATCCTTCACATTTTTATATTTACCCAACACCAACTTCTTTAAACAAAAAAAATCGTCCGAATATACGGACGATTCTTTCATTATAGTGATACTTCGTTTAAAATACTTGAACCAGCTAAGCCAACTTCTTCTAATACCTTATTTAATTCAGCATCAGCTTCTTCAAATTTTGCATTTGCTTCATCTAATACAACTTCACCTTCAGTAGCTAGGGCCTCTGATTTAAGTGTATAAGCTTCATGCATTTTAGTTAATGCTGAGTCGATTGCTTCTTGTTGATCTTTTAATTCAGCAGGAACTTCTAATTCTTCGACTTTGGCAGCGGCATTATCTGCAGCTGTTTTTGCAGCATCTTGCATCGTTTTAAGTTCAGCACCTTCAGGAAGTTCTTCTACAGCTTTTGCGCTTTCATAAGCGTTTAAATCCGCATCAACTTCATTAATTGAGTTAGAAATTGATAAGTAAAACTTCATCATATCTCCAGCAGGATTCACTTTTTCTTCTGTTGAAGTTTCTTCATTAGTAGTTTCTTTTGTTTCTTCTTTGTCTCCAGAACAAGCTGCAAGTACTAAAGAGAGGGAAGCAAGAAGTAATAGTAATTTTTTCATAATTTAATCTCCTTTTAAATGTGGGAATATTTGCTTTGTTATATTACCACAGGAAAAATAAATTGTAAATAAATTACTAAACAGTCAGAACTGCTTGAATATTAACTCTTTAAGAGGTCTGGTTTAGCCGCTTTATCACGTGAAAATCGGTTTACAATTAATGCTAATGCACCGTCACCTGTTACATTTGTTGCAGTACCAAAGCTATCTTGTGCTAAGTAAAGTGCAATCATCAATGCAATCATCGTTTCATTAAATCCTAGCATCGAACTAAGTAATCCTATTGCCGCCATAACTGCTCCACCAGGAACTCCTGGTGCTGCAATCATTGTAATTCCTACCATAAAGATAAATGGCACCATTTCTTTTAATTCTATTGCTTGACCATTTAACAAGAGAACACCAATTGCACATGTCACAATCGTAATTGTACTTCCTGACAAATGAATCGTTGCAAAAAGTGGAACTGTAAAGTCTGTTACTTTTTCAGAAGCTCCAGTTTTACGAGCTTGTCGCAATGTGACAGGAATTGTCGCTGCTGAAGATTGTGTTCCTAGAGCTGTAAAATAGGCAGGAGACATAATTTTAAGTAGTTTGAAAGGATTTTTATTATTCAAAGCCCCTGCAGTCGAATATTGTAATAGAAGCATAGTAAAATGTAAAAGAATAACTAGTACAAAAACGATAGCAAAGACAGATAATATTTTGGCTACTTGACCACCAAATGTCATATTCATAAAGATTCCAAAGATATGTATAGGTAGCAAAGGAATAATGACATTTGAGATGACTTTTTCAATAATAATGTTAAACTCATCGAATCCTCGTTTTAGCACTTCACTATTTGTTGATGCCATGCCAATACCAAAAATGA
The DNA here is from genome assembly GCF_004367585.1 of Paenisporosarcina antarctica. Lineage (GTDB taxonomy): Bacteria > Bacillota > Bacilli > Bacillales_A > Planococcaceae > Paenisporosarcina > Paenisporosarcina antarctica. The sequence continues at coordinate 1,002,551 of NZ_CP038015.1, read as the reverse complement.
ATGCAAGAAGTAATGCGGTCATAATCCCTAATGCTGGAGGCATATCGACTGTAAAGAAAGCCGTTGCAAGAAATTCTTCAGGATTTTCAAAAGATTCGCCTTTAGAAGAAGAAATAAACTTTGGCAACACATTAGATGCTACAAATAGCGCGAGAAAACCGGCTACTATAGTGGATGAATAAGCGAAAACTGTAGCAAGTCCTAATAATTTCCCTGACCCTTTGCCAAGTTGGGCAATCCCAGGAGCAATGAATGCAATAATAATTAATGGAACAACAAAACCTAAAAAGTTACCGAATAAGCCATTGAATGTTGCCATAATTTGAACGACTGATTCAGGTGCAAACGACCCGACTAAAACACCTAGTGCAATTGCAAGTACGATTCGTGCTAGTAATCCGATTTTAATCTTTCTCATGTTGTCCTCCTTAAATGTACAAGTGTGCTCTCCGAAAAGATGAGATTACTTTAACACACCCACTTACTAAAGTGAATACATCCATCAAAAGCCGGAATACTCCGTTTTTTCTGCAAAATTAAAAGACGTCGAAACCCGACGTCTTTAATTTATTTTATGTTATTTTACTGGAACGACAGAGCCGCCCCATTCTTCCGAAATGAAATCTTGAATCTGTTTTGATTTCAATACTTCCACTAATGCTTTAATTTCTTTGTTGTCTTTATTGCCTGATTGAACTGCAATGATGTTTACATAAGGTGAATCAGTTTTTTCAATCGCAATTGAATCTTCTAATGGGCTGATTCCAGCATCGATTGCATAGTTTGAGTTAATCAACACCGCGTCGCCTTCTTCGTTTTCATACAATTGAACAAGAAGTGCCGCTTCATACTCTGCATCGAATTCCAAGTTTTTTGGATTTTCCACGATATCTTTCACTTCTGCTTTTGTTTTATCAACACCATCAGCTAATTTAATTAATCCTTCTGCTTCTAACATTGAAAGAACTCGACCATGGTCAGCAACAGAATTACTAATTAAGATGGTTGCATCTTCAGGAAGTTCTTCCAATGATTTATATTTTTTAGAGTAAACACCGATAGGTTCAATATGAATTTCGCCAGCATTGACGAAATCATAGCCATTATCCGCGATTTGTGATTCTAAATAAGGTATATGTTGAAAATAGTTTGCATCCAAATCACCAGATTCTAAGTCTTTGTTTGGTAAAATATAGTCTTGATATGTTTCGATTACAAGGTCAATCCCTTGTTCTTCAAGCAACGGTTTTGCTTGTTCTAAGATTTCAGCATGTGGAACGTTTGAAGCTCCCACTACTAGTTCCTTGCTATCTCCACTGTCTCCACTATCTACAGCACCACTATCACCACATGCTGCTAGTGTGATGGCACTTACTGATAATAAAATTCCTGCTACAAATTTCTTCATGATTGTCTCTCCCTTTTTCGTGATATATGTGATCGAGTATTTACTCGTAGGCACCAAATTAACGTTTATCAGATTTAGATGTGATGGCATCTCCACTCCATTGGATGATAAAGACAATTACTAATATGAGAATCGTCGAGACGATTGTTACATCTTCACGACTACGTTGGAAGCCGTCTAAAAATGCCAAGTTTCCTAATCCTCCAGCTCCAATAATTCCTGCCATGGCTGTATATCCAACGAGAGCCACAGCTGTTACTGTAAGTCCAGAAAGTAATGCAGGAAATGACTCGGGTAGTAACACTTTCCAAATAATAGTCGACGTTCTTGCACCCATTGAGCGAGCAGCTTCGATTACGCCTTTATCAATTTCGCGTAAAGCAATTAACACCATACGTGCATAAAATGGTGCAGCACCAATGATAAGTGCCGGTAATGCTGCATTTGCACCACGAATGGTATCAAGTAAAAACTTAGTAAACGGTATTAACAAGATGATCAGGATTATAAATGGGATGGATCTGAAGATGTTAACAAATGCCCCCGTTAACCAATACACCATTTTATTTGCCCATAATTGATGTGGGCTAGTCAGAAATAGTAAAATTCCTAGTGCAAGTCCGATGACAAATGTGAATCCAGTGGCCATGGCAGACATATACAGAGTTTCAAGTGTTGCTTCCCACATTTTTTCCCAATCAACATTAGGTAAAAGGTTTTCAATCATGTGAGATCACCTCCGTATGAACATCTTGTCCATGTAAATAATCAATTGCTTCATCAATCGCTAAGGAATCCCCATCAATTTGCAAATACAATGTTCCGTATGCACCATTTTGAGTTTGCGAGATATTTCCTTGCACGATGTTTACTTCAACTTGATATTGTTTAATTAACCTAGAAAGGATAGGTTGTTCTGTTCGATCCCCAACAAACACAAGCTTTACGAGTTTGCCTAAAGGATATTGCTCAATAAGATGAGCGATTGTTTGACTTGCTTCATCTGGACCATTTATTTGTGCTACAAAGCGTTTCGTAATGTCCTGTTGAGGTGTTTGGAAGATTTCGAGTACTGAACCCATCTCGACCACTTTCCCCGCTTCCATGACAGCGACGCGATGACAGATTTTACGAATAACATGCATTTCATGTGTTATGAGTGCAATCGTTAACCCTAAGCGTTTGTTAATATCCACGAGCAACTCTAGTATTTGATCCGTAGTTTCTGGGTCGAGCGCTGATGTAGCTTCGTCACAAAGTAATACTTCGGGGTTATTTGCAAGGGCACGCGCAATTCCAACACGTTGTTTTTGTCCGCCTGATAATTGAGAAGGAAACGCACTTTCTCTCCCAGTTAATCCTACTAGTTCGATTAACTCTTTTACTCGTTCCTTACGTTTCGTTTTGCTTATTCCAGCAATTTCAAGCGGGAATGATATATTATCTTCAACTGTTCGAGACCACAGTAAGTTAAAGTGTTGAAAAATCATACTAATTTTTTGTCTAGCACTTCGAAGCGCCTGACCTGAGCTTGATGATATTTCTTGGCCGTTAACTGTCACACTTCCGGAAGTCGGTTTTTCTAGTCCATTTAACAATCGGATTAATGTGCTTTTACCCGCACCACTATAGCCAATAATGCCAAAAATCTCGCCTTGTTCAACTGACAATGTAACGTCATCTACTGCAATAAGTTGACCATTACTTGTTTGAAATGTTTTTGATAAGTTTTGTAATTGAATCATTTCTCTAGTTCACCTCTGAATTCAAAAAGTCCCTTCCGCAGAAAAGCAGAAGGGACTAAATGCATAATTATATACGTTAGACCGTTCTCTCATCTTTCAAAGTAATATACTTTGAGTGATTTGGCACCATTTCACACATTGTGACGGTTGCCGGGCTTCATAGGGCACTTCCCTCAGCCTCTCTTTATAAGAGTTTACGATATTAAGTTTTTTGTTACGACTGATAATGTAACACGTTCAAAAGTGAACGTCAAACTTTTTTTCTCAATTGATTATACAAAAAAGGAACTGATTGAAATGCGTAAATTTTTTCTTGAATTTGTCCGTTTTGAGCAATTATCAAGCACGGTACACTTTCAATTTTCTGGTCAATAGCTAAATCCTCTATATAATTTAAATTCGCTTGCCCTATTTGCACATTAGGCAAGAGTTCTTCCACCACTTCCAACATTTTGGATGCGACTTGGCAAGTTCCACACATGGGGGCGTATAAATAATAAGCTGCAATATTTGCGCTTTGAGAATTAGTTTCCCACTCTGCAGTTGTCCATTCTTTCATTATCTTCATCCTTTTATACAATAAATTCCGTTTTCACATCAATATTCGCTCCAAGTAAAATGCTCGCAAGGACTTTCATAGGGGTTGTCGCTACTTCACGGTATGTTATATCAGTATATAGATGAAGTGCTTCAGGATATTCACGTTTAATGAGCGCACGTAATTTCTCACCTGATTTATCAGCATCTACAAATACATAAATATCCAATTTCACATAAGGATCTAGTAACTCTTCTAAACGAGTTGCACTTACGGTTCCATTTGTACAAATTATTTCAACAGGCTCTGCAAGAAGAGGCAATAATCGTTGTTTATCTGAACGTCCTTCTACAACTATGATTTTATCCACCGCACGATCACTCCTGGATAGACTGACTTATACTCGACATATGCAAAAAACGCCGAACATATGTCGGCGTTTAATAAACGATTTTACTCTTGTGTCATTTTTTCGTATTGCTCTGCTGTCATTAAAGATTCTATTTCAGAAACATCCGTCGGCTCAATAACAACCATCCACGCGTTTTCGTATGGAGATTCATTAACAAATTCAGGACTGTCTTCTAAGCCACTGTTGACTTCAACAACTTTACCGCTAATTGGTGCGTAAAGTTCAGAAACTGTTTTAACAGATTCAACACTTCCAAAAGGCTCGTTCGTTTTAATGTCGTCGCCTACTTGTGGAAGTTCAACGAATACAATATCACCAAGCTCAGATTGAGCGAAGTGTGTGATACCGATGCGTGCTTTTCCGTCTTCAACTTTAACCCATTCGTGTTCTTCAGAATAACGTAAATCTTTTGGTGTGCTCATTAATACCCCTCCAGATATGTAATACATTCAACTTCATTTTGACATATTTCTTCTTTAAAAACAAGGTAATTAGCTTTTCCAGTTCTCAGTAAAATTCGATTCTTTAAAACCTACAGTTGCTTTTAAACCGTTCGTAACAAGAGGTCTTTTAATTAACATCCCATCTGATGCTAGTAATTCAAACTGCTCATCATCTGTCATTGTTGAAATTTTATCTTTCAAGCCAAGCTCTCTATATTTCATTCCACTTGTGTTATAAAACTTCTTGAGAGGAAGTTCACTTATCTCTACCATTTTTCTCAATTGTTCTTTTGAAGGTGGTGTTTCTACAATATGTACATCATGATACGATACTCCTTCAGCATCTAACCATGCTTTTGCTTTTTTGCAAGTTCCACAATTAGGATATCCATAATACGTAATCGACATACTTTAACCTCCTTAGTTTATATCATAATAACAAAAAAGAAATCCGATCGCCTCATAGGAAGCGGTCGGATTTTCTATTTAATGTGTCTATTAAACAATATATTTTTCAGCTTCGATTAATTTAACAGAAGCTTCACGTTTTTTAGCAATAACGTTATAAGGAGTTGAACGCGTTAATTTACGAAGTGCTGAAAGCATCATACGTAAGTTGTCACCATCGACTGCAGCAATCAATGTTTCTTTTGCATCTTTTTCGATAAGTTCAAATGCTTCTTGGCAGAAGATTTGTGTGTATAAAAGTTTTTGATTTGCTTTCTCAACACCAACACGTTGGATAGCTTTTTCTGTACGTAGAACAGCTGATTCCATTGCAAATAAGTTATTAACGATATCCGCAATGTTTACAAGTACTTCTTGTTCACTTTCAAGTTTTGTACCATATCGTTGTGCAGCTAAACCAGCTGCTAATAATCCTATTTTTTTAGCATTTTGTACAAGCATTTTTTCTTGTGCTAAAGGTGCATCTTCAAGTTCTTCAGGCATCATCATTAGCAACTCTTCTTGTAGAGCTTGAGCCTTTTGTAAAATTGGAAGTTCACCTTTCATCGCTTTACGCAAGAAAGTACCTGGGACTAACAAACGATTTATTTCATTTGTTCCTTCAAAAATACGGTTAATACGAGAGTCACGGTAAATTCGTTCTACTTCATATTCTTGCATGAAGCCGTAACCACCGTGTAATTGAACTGCTTCATCCGCAATGTAATCTAACACTTCCGTACCGAAGACTTTGTTAATTGAACACTCAATAGCGTATTCTGCTATCGATGCCGCTATCGCTTTGCCATCTTTTTGTTCGTCTGCACTCAATTGACTCATACGATCTTCGAAGTATCCAACTGTGCGATATATTAAGCTTTCAGAAGCATATAATCTTGAAGCCATCGTTGATAATTTTTCTTTAGTCAAATTGAATGATGAAATAGGCGTTTTAAATTGTTGACGTTGATTTGTATATGCTACAGCTAATTCAAATGCACGCTTTGAAGCACCGACTGTACCTACACCTAATTTGTAACGACCAATGTTTAAGATGTTAAATGCGATTACATGACCACGACCAACTTCACCAAGTAAGTTCTCAGCAGGTACTTGAGCGTCTTGAAGAATTAATGTACGAGTTGAAGAAGATTTAATACCCATCTTTTTCTCTTCAGCACCTACAGAAACACCTGAATATTCGCGTTCAACGATGAACGCAGAGAATTTGTCCCCGTCAATTTTTGCATACACGACAAAAACATCAGCAAAGCCTGCATTTGTAATCCATTGTTTCTCACCATTTAATACATAATGCGTGCCTTCAGCATTTAGCTTAGCTGAAGTTTTAGCACCTAATGCATCTGATCCTGAGCCTGGCTCCGTTAATGCATAAGCCGCGATTAACTCACCGGTTGAGAGTTTTGGTAAATATTTTTGCTTTTGATCTTCATTTCCAAAAAGAACAATTGGTAATGAGCCGATCCCTACATGGGCACCATGAGTAATCGAGAATCCACCTGCGCGAGACATTTTTTCAGCAATTAATGCAGATGAAATTTTATCTAAATCAAGACCGCCATATTCTTCCGGAACGTCAGCCCCAAGTAATCCAATATCTCCTGCTGATTTCAAAAGTTTTACAGAATGCTCAAATTCGTGATTTTCTAATTTTTCTATGACTGGAACAACTTCTTGTGATACGAAGTCCTCCGTTGTCTTTGCAATCATTTTATGCTCATCTGTAAAATCTTCAGGTGTGAAGACACGTTCTATTGCCACGTCTTCTACTAAAAAACTTCCGCCTTTAATCATTTCTGTCATATTATTTCCTCCTAGTATTAAAGAATTTCAAATACGCCTGCTGCGCCCATTCCGCCACCAATACACATTGTGACAACTCCGAACTGCTTACCTTGACGTTTTAATTCATGAATCATTTTCAACGTTAATATGGAACCTGTTGCGCCAAGTGGATGACCTAGAGCGATAGCTCCCCCATTGACATTTACTTTATTAATATCAATACCTAAATGACGTACTACTTGAATGGATTGAGAAGCAAATGCTTCATTTAATTCCCACAAGTCAATGTCCTCTATGGAAAGACCAGCGATTTTCAACGCTTTTGGAATGGCCACAATAGGTCCTATTCCCATGATTTCTGGAGGTACGCCCCCTACAGCAAATGACAAGAATTTCGCCATTGGTTTTAAACCTTGAGCATTTGCAACTTCACGATCCATTACAAGTAATGCTCCTGCACCATCAGACGTTTGAGAAGAATTCCCAGCGGTAACTGTCCCTCGTACATTAAAAGCTGGGCGAAGTTTTGCGAGTGTCTCCATGTTCGTCCCAACACGAACACCTTCATCCATTTCAAACATAAATTTCTTTTCTTGCGCTTTATTATTTTCATCAAGATAACGTTTCAGTACTTCAACTGGTACAATTTCATCTTTGTATTTTCCAGATGCAATTGCTGCCGCAGCAAGTTCATGTGAACGCACCGCGAATGCGTCTTGCTCTTCACGTGTGATTCCATACTTCACTGCAACTTGCTCAGCCGTATGACCCATTCCCATATAATACTGAGGAGCGGTTTCAGCTAGTGTTGCATTTGGTCGAATTGTATTACCCATCATTGGCACCATACTCATAGACTCCACGCCACCAGCAATAATGGCTTGTGAGTGGCCAAGCATAATGCGTTCTGCAGCATAAGCAATCGATTGAAGTCCTGATGAACAGAATCGGTTTATCGTAATCGCCGGTGTAGTATCTGCTAAACCTGCAAGTGCACCGATATTTCGAGCTACGTTCATTCCTTGTTCTGCTTCAGGCATTGCACAACCTAAAATTAAATCATCTATTGGACCATCGTATCCTCCAGCTCGTTTTAACGTTTCTTTTACAACTAATGCACCAAAATCATCTGGTCTCACTGTTGCAAGGGAGCCTTTTTTCGCTTTCCCTACAGGTGTTCTGGCACCTGCTACTATTACTGCCTCGCGCATAAGTTCTCCTCCTCTATACCGTTCTTTAGTTACGAAGCGGTTTTCCTTTAACCAACATGTTTTGCATTCTGGCTTGAGATTTTGGTTCTGCTACTAAACTTAAAAATGCTTCCCGCTCTAAATCGAGCAAATATTGTTCGTTAACTAACGTGCCATATGGGACTTTTCCGCCCGCTAATACATAAGCTAATTTCTTCGCGATTTTCAAATCATGCTCGCTGATGAAACCAGATAAAAACATACCTTCTGCTCCAAGTAATAGAGTTGCATAACCTGATTCACCTGTAACAGGAACTTTTTCACGAAGTGGTGTTTTGTAGTTATTTTCATATAAAGATAGCGCAACTTGTTTCGCATCATAGATTAAGTGATCAGCATTCACACTAATACCATCAACAAAGCTTAAGAAGTTATTTTCACGCGCTTCTTCTCCAGAAGTCGATACTTTAGCCGTGGCAATCGTTTCAAACACTTTATTTGCCACGAATTGGTAATCTATGTGTACACCATTTGGCAATCCTTTTAAATGTTTCATATACAATTCTTTATTCCCACCACCACCAGGAATAAGACCAACTCCCACTTCAACTAATCCCATATAAGTTTCATGAGACGCTTGAATATGTGCAGCAGGTAAGCAAACTTCCGCTCCGCCGCCTAGCGTCATTCCGAAAGGTGCTGCAACAACTGGTTTTGAACTGTATTTGATTTTCAACATTGCATTTTGGAATGAGCGAACTACAAAATCAAGTTCGAAAATATTATCATCTTGGGCTTCCATTAAAATCATGCCAAGGTTTGCTCCAACACTGAAGTTCTTTCCTTGATTTCCTATAACAAGGCCTTTAAAGTTTTTCTCGACTTCATCAACCGCGAAGTTAATCATTTGAATAATATCAGGACCTATTGAATTTGCCTGTGAATGGAATTCAAGTAATGCTATTCCATCCCCTAAGTCTATTAAACTAGCACCCGAATTTCTCTTGATGACTCCGTGTTTTTTCTTAAATTGTTTTAAGTTGATGACTTTTTCATTTGATGGGACAAGTGAGTAATCTTGACCGTTAAAGAAATACGTATCTCCATTGTCTTCTTTATAGAATGAATCAAATCCAAGGTCGAGCAAACTTTGTGCAAAAGATGGAATTTCTAAGCCTTCCACTTTCATTTTTTCGACTGATTCTTTTACGCCGATGGCATCCCATATTTCAAATGGTCCCTGTTCCCAGCCAAAGCCCCACTTCATGGCATTGTCTATTGCGACAATGTCGTCAGCAATTTCACCATGTAATTTTGCCGAGTATGTTAGCGTAGGTGCTAAAATACTCCAAAGTAGTTCTCCTGTACGATCTTTTGCATATGTTAACGTTTTCACTTTTGCGGCAAGTCCTTTTTGTTGCTTTGCCATTTCCAGTGAAGGTGTTTTTAATTTTTTCACAGCCTCATATTCCATCGTTTCATGATTTAATTCAAGTATTTCTTTCCCTTTTTTAACGAAGAATCCTTGCCCGGATTTTGCTCCTAACCAACCATTTTCAAGCATTTTCGTAATCATCGCTGGTAATTCAAACACTTTTTGTTCGTCACCTGTTGTTTGATCAAATACATTTTTTGCTACGTGTCCAAATGTATCAAGTCCTACAACATCCAGTGTACGGAAGGTAGCAGATTTTGGACGACCAATTGCAGGTCCTGTTACCGAATCAACTTCACCTACTGAATAACCTCTTGCTAACATTTCACGAAGTGTGACAAGAAGGCCATACGTTCCTATACGGTTCGCAATAAAGTTTGGCGTATCTTTTGCTATCACAACACCTTTTCCAAGGCGATCTTCTCCGAACTCTTTCATAAATTCGATCACTTCTGACGATGTTGAAGTTGCAGGAATCACCTCAAGCAATTTCAAATAACGTGGTGGGTTGAAGAAATGCGTACCAAGGAAGTGCTTTTGGAAATCTTCCGAACGGCCTTCAGCCATCGAGTTAATGCTAATACCTGATGTGTTAGAACTAACGATAGTTCCCGGTTTACGTACAGCATCTATTTTCTCGTAAAGACCTTTTTTAATATCCAAATTTTCAACAATCACTTCGATAATCCATTCTACATCTTTTAATTTATCTAAGTCGTCTTCAAAATTTCCAGCTGTCAATAATGCAAGATTTTTCTTTGACGCTAATGGTGCAGGCTTTTGCTTAAGTAGTTTGTCTAAAGATCCTTGTGCAATTTGATTACGAGCTTTTGAGTTTGCTTTGTCCTCGTCTGATAAATTGCGAGGTACCATATCAAGCAATAATGTAGGAATACCGATATTTGCTAAGTGAGCTGCAATACCTGAACCCATTACACCAGAACCTAAAACTGCAGCTTTTTTAATTTGATAAGTCACGTGCAAAGCCTCCCTTATATTTTTTGAATGAATGTTCATTCATTTATTAATCAAAAAAAATAGAAACAACATCTATGTCATTTAGTTTAGATCATTTTCACTTTTTTCGCAATATTTAAATGATAATTGGAAAAGGAAATTTTCATCATGTTTATATACTGTCTAAGTTTACTATAATTACTACATATAAAAAAAATTTTAAATACAAAAAATTTAAGTTGCCATTCATTTAAATACCATTTCACTATATTATGCTTCTAAAGTTGAAAATATTTCTACTATTATCTATTGCATGGAGAAAATAGACGATAAAGTGTATATTTAAACATCTTCTCCACATACTAATCTAGAATTTTAAGGAGGGTACATTAAATGAACTTGTTTTCAGAACCTAAAAACGAACAAATGCTTTATCCAGAACCACCTAAAATGATATCGACTAAGGATTTTCTTTATTACAAAGATATGATGTCATGGAATTTATCAGCGGCTAAAAAAATGAATTGGGCATCACAAAATTGTCAACTTCCCGATTTAAAAAAAGAATTTGAAGCTGCTGAACAAATGCACGTCAATCATTATGATGAGTTATTAAAGACATTACAACAAAGTGAAGGAGGTCCAGTTTCATGAATCAACAAACTGTGAAAAATCCAGAAACTCCTTTTGCTGAAACACCTCAATTAAACGATCGAGACATCTTAAATGATGCCCTTTCAACTGAAAAATATTTATGCAGTTCTTATGAAACGGCTATGCATGAAGCAAGTCATGACGCATTATATCAACTTATTTTCGCACAACTGCGAGATACTTCTAAGCAACAACGTAGTTTTTATGATTTACTATTTACTCATGGTTGGTACGTCTTGACTCCTACCACTTCACAAGAAATCCAACAAGCTGTGCAACAATACCAAGGATACAAACAACAACTTCAATAATATTGCTACCCTCATGAAGTTAAAGAGTGTAAACTGTTCCTATATGGTCCAAGGAGGAACAGTTATGAAATCAATTTCAACTATTGAACAATTCAATGATATTATTTCTTCTAATAAGGAAGTTATCGTCAAATTTTCTGCAGGATGGTGTCCTGATTGTACACGTATGGACATGTTTATCGACCCGATTGTTGAAGAATATAAACAACAATATACATGGTACGAAGTAAATCGTGATGAACTACCTGAAATTGCTGAAAAGTATGATGTTATGGGTATTCCTAGCTTACTGATTTTTCAAGATAGCGAGAAAAAAGCTCATTTGCACAGTGCAAATGCAAAATCTCCTGAACAAATAACTGAATTTCTACAAAGCCAAAATGGGTAGACCTTGTGTCTACCTTCTTTTTTAATAAAAACTTGAGGTAGTTTCATGTAAGAAACCTTGAAATTAAAGAGCTAAAAGAAAAGATTACATATTAACAAGAAATTATTAAAAACATGCCAATAACACTTGAAATTGATGGGTATTCGCCCCATATTTGTTGGATTTAATCCTCGATTTGTTCGTGAAATCGTTCATACAGGAATACAAGTGGAAATTGAAACTTATCGGTCATTCAGAACGGCTCTCCAGTTCTCCTCACTTCACTCGGTGTGGTGAGGAACTGGTTGTTTTTTTATAAACGCTTTGTCATAAAAACTTGAGAAACAGTTGTTTTTTCAAATCCATTTGCCTGCATAGCTCTAACTACAACCCCATCTCCGACCGGGAAATTGTAAGTGTTTCTGTTAATCGTTTGATCAAATTCTAGTGCATGAGCAAGCAATATTTGTACAGCGGTTTCATCTCCAGTATGTTGAAACTGAAACAACGTGATTCCTTCTAACTTTTTTCCGTAAATTTGCTTTTTCCGAATGAGACAAAACCCTTTGATAATCCCATTTTTTGAAATGATGACGGCTTCTCCGCCTAATTTTGAGACACTATTTGCATCTGTTTGCCAGGGTACTAGTTTAGAAAATAAGTCACTACCTATTACTTGAAATGCAGGCAATCGAGCAATTTCATACTCCCCCAAGCTTGGCATTTGTGATTGCGCTATACCAGTCGATGACAAAAAGTATAAGTCATCAACTACTTCATATCCACATTTTACATACAGTTTTATTGCAGCCTTATTTTCTGAAAGTGCCTCTAAAGTTGCGATAGATACTCCTCGTTTAATTAAATAACTTTCTGCTTCCTTCATTAGCTCAAGACCTAACTTCTTGCCTCTGTATTCTGGGATAATTCCAGTTCCACCATTCCATGAAATCATCTGCCCATCTACTTCGCGTATTCCTTGTAAAACAAAGCCAACTGGCCGACCGTGATGAAATGCCACGACAGACAACTCTGGAGATAGACCTTCAATCCCCAATCGGGTTATATACGCATCAAATGATAGATTCATTGGTACAAAATATCCTTCGAATCCTCTATTAAATAAATTATGAGCATCTTGAAAACTCATTGTCGACAATAACTGGTAAGACAACTTCATGATATCCCCCCTATTGTGAGCATAACTTCTTCTCTCTGCATTCACCTTTGTCTCAGAGTATATGTCTTAGAATGATGTTAAACATATCGGTTTAGATTTCGGTTTAAACCACCGGTCTAGGTCAGTCGCATGACATTCATTAACTTGGACTTTCCCATAATTAATGAATTGTTCTAAACTTACACAGCCCATCCACCAAGAACTTAAGTCTGATATGGTTAGACTTACATTTGCTTCTTCTTTAGAAATCTGAACCTTTACGGCTTCCCAATTTACTCCATTATACGTTATTTTATAAGTCCCATCCTGTTTTGGAAGGAAAGTATCATTTACATATAGCGTAATTGAAGTCCCTTGCTCAGGTCGATCAAGTGATTGAAAATTTGTAGTCTCTATAAATTTTTCTACTGAAATAATTTTGTACATCAAACCACTACCAACCTGTGCCACTTCGTGATAAACACTTGGTATCAATCTGTTGGTATCATTTCTCGGATCATTTAGTTGGTACATTAAAGACTCATCATGTGTCCTGATGACAATCCGATCTACTTGATCTTGTTGGGAATATAACCATGAACAAATATCAATAAATGCACTTGGTTTTGACCAAACCCACTCGTAGACTATCAAATCATGATGTAGGAAATGACTATCCTTTACTGGTTCTAAACGGTAAGCGATAGCACCAATTAATATATCGTCCTCATAAACACCTGCATAATAAGACGCTTTTTTCTTAATTAAATTTCGTTCATTCCATGTTCTTTCAATCATTCCATGATGTCTAGAAGTGAAATCGTTGTAGAGTACAGTTATTTCTTCTACATGATTAGGATTCAACAACACGACTCTTTCTTTCTTCCCTTTGTCCGGAAAACTAGTAGGCTTCAATCTATATTGATACCGGGTTGGGCCATATCCATAGCCCATCTTATGATAAAAAGAAGGATTGAATGGGTACAAGGAAACAAGTGCCACGTTTTCTTTCTCTGCTAAAGAATGAAAGTGTTGTAGAAGTCTGTAGGCAATACGCTCTTTCTTATGAAAGAAATGCACTGCAACCATGCCAATACCGAAAATACGAATCATTTCCCCGTTTACGTTGCATCGAAAATCATGAAGTCGATACAAACCAATCAGCTCATTATTTGTATCTGAAAATAACCCATAATATCTCAAATCATTTTCGGTTTCTTGTTCAAAAGTCAATCTTTCTATGAATTTCATCTGTGGAGCTTCTTCCGTAATATTCATCCCAGGGTACGCCATTGCACAAATCGAAGCAGCATTTATCATATCTTTACTTTCTAGTAATCGAATCATCATTAACCTCCATCTAACGTTATATTTAGGTAAAACAGTTTGTAAATTTATAATAAACTATTGGACAGCCTATTATTTAAATATTTTTAGTCAAGTTAAAGACCGTGATATTGTCGGTCGAGTGATTGCTAACTTCCATCAGACAGATACACTTTTATGACTTACACTAGCTGACGTTGCAAATATTGAACTTAGTTTAGATTTTACAAAAAAAGAGTTTTTCCGTACTGTTATAAATACGGAAAGACTCTTGTTGTATTGAATTCAAAGTTGGAGGTTCACAAACATTGACTTGAATTATTGAAGGTATATTTTTCTGGATGAGGTGAAATTATGCATGTACAAATAAATGTTGAAGGTATTTCGCAGTATGATGACTCAATAAAGAACCATTATCAGCCTTCTGCTTGCGGTCCAGTTACAGCCTTAACAATTTTGCGCTACTGGATGCCAAATAATTGCCCTTACGATGCGAATCAGATGTATCGATTACTAGGTAGTACTCGAATTGGTTTATTTAAATGGCTATTGATACGTAATCTTCGGAAAACACTTGGCTCAACATGGGAAATCAACTCATGCTCAATAGATGAAGCAAAAGCCGAACTTCTTGAAGGCCGTCCGGTAGCTTGCAAATTTGATCGCTACTTTTCATTTAACTGGTTTAACACGTATAAATATGAATTTTCCTATCACTGGGTTCCACTCATCGGATTTGGAGAAAATGAAAACGGCATAACACTCTTTATCCATGATAATGGTGGAAAAGGAAGGGCTAGCCGCATTAGACATGTCTCCTATGAAAAGAATCAGGATATTTTAACATTTGTTAAAATTGTACCTCAATCAAAAAAGAAGGTTTCAATTCATAAGAATTCAACACAAAATTAAATAGTATACAAAGATCGGGCATGTCGACTTGTCATACCAAAGCCAGCTTGTTCAAGTTGTTCTAATAGTTCATTGGTGTAAGAAGGAATAAGTAAATCATTTAGTTCTATTGGTAACTCCATTTCACAGTGAATGGTTGCAAGTTTTTTAGATAAAAGTAACATCTCAAGATTCTCTTCAATTTTCTTTTGTTGGCCAGGCTTCAACTCATGTAATGAATCAATGACACCTTCAACTGAACCATAAGTTTGAATTAATTGTAATGCAGTTTTCGGACCAATCCCTTTAACTCCCGGATATCCATCACTGGAGTCCCCCATAAAAGCTTTAACATCAGCAAAAACTGACGGTTCAATTTCATATTCATCTAAAAAACGCTTATATGTATATTCATCATATATGGAATATCCTTTTTTCGTAAAGGCTATTTTTGTTGTTGGAGTAAGTAATTGAAGTAAATCTTTATCCCCACTTACAATCGTAATATTTGCTTCATCTTGCCATTTGCATGCCATTGATCCAATTAAATCATCTGCTTCCATACCAATTTCTCCAAAGTTTTTCCAACCAAGCATTTTAGAAATATCTTTAGCCATATCAAATTGAGGTTGCATTTCTTCAGGAGGCGCTGGTCGATTGGATTTGTATCCATCAAATAAATCATTGCGGAATGTATGCATACCCATATCCCAGCATACAGCCATATGTGTTGGTTGCATCATTTGTTTGGCAGTCAAAACATGACGTGCAAATCCTTGTACACCATTTGTTGGAACTCCATGTTCATTTCGAAAATATTGCCCAAAGACAGATGTTGCAAAAAATGAGCGAAATAATAAAGCCATTCCATCTATTAATAAAATATGAGGTTTATCTGTTGTTTGCATTATTTCTCCTCTTTCTTTCTTTGTCTTGTTAAATTCGTATAATGATGCCTTTTTAGTATAACAAAGAAAGGAACATAATTCGTAAAGTCCTTTTAATACATAAAGAGAAATATTAAGAAAACCGGGCAAGATAAGCCCGGTCCTTAATAGAAAACTTTCTATTAAAATCTAGGATTTCCGTTTCAGGCGGACGCTTTCTTACCACTAGTCAAGAGTTTTCCCATTTCTTTTTCAGAAAAAAATAGTGAAAATGAAATAGTAAGCGGTTGACTTCTGTTCCGTCGCTTGTTAAAAGATATTTGGCTTCACTATACCCTCAGAAATCATGATTTAACACACGGAACCGAAAAAATAAGCATAGTAAATAAACCTCACGATTTCTGTTTTTTTCGCAGGGGCTATTGTGCTATAGTTAGAGGAATCGTGTTACGAAACACTGCTGATTCGTACCGGTACAGGATGCCATTTTGGATAAGGTGAAATGCAACTTTCAAGAACTTATTCATACAGGCAATCATCGCAACCTTATGGAGCTTTCCATTGGGTTGCTTTTTTAATTTGTCGTAATAATCCACAATCGTATTTTGGGTCTTTGCCCGCAAGGAGATCATAGACCTGACCATTTGGAACAGGATTTTGCGCAGTCTTCTGTTTCCTCTTTTATTGATTTTATCCTGATGTTGGAGTTTGCCTGATTGATACCGTTGGATATCGATTCCTGCGTACGCATTGATTTGTTTCGAATTTTGAAAACGACGGATGTCACCTAACTCGCCAAGGATTTGAACGGCGGTGTTTTCACCGATTCCTGGAAAGGATTTGAGCACTTGAAATTCCACTCGATCTTTGGAAAGGTCGACCATCTGTTTGATGATTTCCTTTTTTTGAACCCGTAGTTCCTGAATGCGTTTGGCATATTGCTTCAAATGTTGACATCGCACATCTTTCGGTCCAATAGCCGAGTAGGAATTTTTAACAGCCATGAGAAGTAAAGTTGCTTTCTCTTCCGCTTGTTTGGCAGATAAGTTTTTGCGTGTTGCACGTTTGATTTGATCGCATAACTCCTCATTTGACAGTCCTCCTAAATAGGCCGGGTGCGGGAAGAGCTTCACGATATTTAAGAACAAAATGGAACTCTTCGAAAACACTTTTTCGAGCGTTGGAAAGCTCAACTGTAGGAAAGCGTGCAACCGATTAGAATGTTGACCGAGTTCTTTTTCAATATCCTCATAGTAGCGTCCCAACGCACGCATCTGTTCATAGTAGTCTTCTTGAATGTAGGTTTCTGGACGATCAATCCTAAAATGCGACCTGGCCAGTTCATGGGCATCACCGATATCCGTTTTCTGCCTGCGCATGGAGGCGGTTTGGAGTTTAGCCTCTAATGGATTGAGCCGGCTGTAAGGATACTGGTGTTCCTGAAGAAACTTCTCAAGACCTTGCGAATAGACACCTGTAGCTTCGAAAACAATTTCTGGAACCTGACCATCCTGTTCCGTTAAAGAATCAATGCGTTCTTTTAGCGATTGGAAACCGGTAAGAGTATGTTCCAATTCCCCTTCATACCTGCAGTGTTGATTGTGATCGTAGAGGACCATAGTGCTTTTTCCCATACTGACATCAAAAGCGATGACGTGTTTCATACTTCTCCTCCTGTTCATTCTTCATAGAAGTCCATCACAGTGCCTTATTGATTCCACTTTCTTATACACGGTCTCGAGGACCCAACATACTAAACTGATTCTTATAAGGGTGTGAAGTGAGTCGGTTTCCTGATTCGGATTCTCAGATCCCAGCGTCCGCTCGACTTCCCTTCACTTCTACAAAAAAATAGTAGCACAAACCATGGCCTTGGTCTGTGCTACTAATGTTAGTATGTTTCCGTGGGGCACGCCTTCAATCTCCTCGTCACTGCGTTCCTGCGGGGCTTTCAGTTCGCGCTAGTCCCACAGGAGTCGCCACCTTCCACTGCAATCATTCTCCTGTTTAATTTGAAAAATCTCCCTATCATTTAAATTGAAAGTACCCACATCAATACTTAGA
Organism: Paenisporosarcina antarctica; assembly: GCF_004367585.1. GTDB lineage: Bacteria > Bacillota > Bacilli > Bacillales_A > Planococcaceae > Paenisporosarcina > Paenisporosarcina antarctica. The sequence goes on along the minus strand of NZ_CP038015.1, from coordinate 984,511 downwards.
TAGGATTACTAAACAAAAATATATCACTGAATAAACTTCACTTCCACTGAAACTCAAGAGGTTCTTGTGTGCTAAAAAAGGAAATCACGCCTTTATATTTATAGGTTTAGCGTAAGTTCCACCGTGAAATTCTGTTTTAGCATGTTATTCTCCATACTAAACACCATGAACACGGGGTTCATGGTGTTTAGTATGGAGACTATTTTTAAGAAAAATCGAACATATTACACCCGGACCTTTTTTGTCTATAATGAAATTGAAATTTTATCGTTTACTCCTTTAAAAAGAACCGAATCGCTTACAGAGTAACATTCATTTTGCTGGTACAAACGTTTAAATAAATTGGAAAGTAGTAACAATCAACGTCATTTACACATACAAATTAGCATTGATTTCAACAGTGCTTTTTCGCGTTCTATTTTAATAAAATAATTTAAATCAAATATATGGTAATCTTATAAATAGAAGTATTGAATTAGGTGGCTCTTTTGTTATTCAACTAACTCGGTGGCGCGACAAGTTTTGTTATAAACACTAATGTGTGAAAAAACAAGGGATTTCTTCGGAAATTCTAACTTTATAACCGAGGATAGAAATGATAAAACCACGTGATAACTTCAAATGCTTACCTATTACTACCGTATATTGAAAGAAGGAATTAGGCTTATGGCAAAAAACATCCAATTTGAATTGGGAGGATTTTATGAAAAGAATATTAACTCTAAATACGGTATATATTATAGTAGCAATAATTGCCCTTGGTGCTTTGTTCATTCCTCGGGCAGTGGAAATATACAATCTTCGGATACAGGGAATAAATTATTTTACTAATAACATTGAAAATTATCACAATAATGCACACCCTATTGAAGGAGAATATACAATCGAGATTGATTTAAATAATCTGGAGAATAACAAAGGAAAAGTGCTTTTTGATGATGGAGAAAATCAAATTTACCTGTCGAAAGTAATCGCTCATAATACAAAGGAATATGAATTATTCTTTAGGTCAAGTGGAAGTTCTAGTTTAGGTGGTGCAACAATAATATCAGGTGTTGAACACAAACATAATAATGATGGTTTAATAAGTAAATTTCAAGCGAAAGCAAAAGCAACGTATAGAGGTGATACTTATAAATTAAGTCCTTCTGAATATTCAGGCTTAAACTACAGTGATGTAGATGAGTTTGGTTTTTATCTGGAGTTACCAGAAGAGTTAGTTCCTGATTTTGAAGAAGAAGGAATGATTGATGTAGCGGTTACAAACTTATATATAAATTTATGGGCAAAGAAATCATTTTGAACTAACGTTAGTTGAATAAGACTTATATGTGTGAACACTCAGCTTTATGGCTAGGTTTGTCAAATTCACATTTATTATCTTGTTGAAATTTTAATGCGACCAAATAACAGACAAAAAGAGCCTAATTCATATGCGAATTTGTGCTCTTTTGATATTTCCCCATTTGATTGACTCTTTCCTTAAATCACAGGGATAGAATATTAGTTTAAATAAGTGGTAAAGCCAGTTTCTTTTTGCAAGTATGCACTAATTCTCTCTATATCTATGCTGAAAATACGATCCTCATCAATAGATGGTGTAAATGTTCTATATTCTTTCCATTTGTCTTGTAGAGATGGGGACATTTTTTCTTTTCCTCGATACTCAGTTCCTTGAAGTGCACAGAATGTTTCAATCGCTAACACACGACGTGCATTTTGAATAATGGTACCTGCATGGCGTGCACCAATCGTTCCCATGCTGACATGGTCTTCTTGATTTGCTGAAGATGGTATTGAGTCAACAGATGCAGGATGAGCAAGTGTTTTATTTTCTGAAACTAAACTTGCTGCTGCGTATTGTAGAATCATCGCACCAGATTGCAGTCCCGGTTGTGGACTTAAAAATGGAGGCAGCCCTTCATTTAAATAGGGATTTACAAGGCGTTCAATACGTCTTTCTGAAACGTTAGCAAGCTCGGCTACGGCAATCTTTAAGAAGTCCATTGCAAAGGCAATTGGTTGTCCATGAAAATTACCACCAGAAATAATGACTTCGCCATCTTCAAAAATGAGCGGGTTATCTGTTGCCGCATTCATTTCAATTTCTAACTTTTCTTTTACATAGCCAAGTACTTGCCAACTAGCCCCGTGTATCTGTGGAATGCATCTTAGGGAATAAGCATCTTGAACACGTTTTTGTCCTTGGACAGTAACTAGTTGACTCCCTTCTAACCATACAAGCATTCTTTTGGCTACATCAACTTGTTCTACGTAACCACGGGCTTTATGAACAGCTGGATGAAAAGCATCTGTAATGCCATGAAGCGCTTCCATCGTCATCGCAGCAATCCATTCACTTTGATAAGCTAGCGTCTCTGCTTCTAACCAATTTACGACTCCTTGTGCAGTCATCGCTTGAGTCCCGTTAATTAATGCGAGTCCTTCTTTGGCTTCAAGAACAAGTGGTTCAATGGCATGTTCAGTCCATAGATCTGAAGCTGCTATATGTTGTCCATCTCTCCACACAAAACCTTCACCAACAAGAACAAGGGCCAAATGCGACAAAGGGGCTAAATCACCAGATGCACCAAGAGATCCTTGAGAAGGAATGACTGGATGAATAGAGTGATTAACCATGTACGCTAAGCGTTCCAAAACGTCTACACGAATTCCTGAGAACCCTTTTAATAAGGCGTTTAATCTTAAGACAACCATTGCACGCGACACACGCTCTTCAAATGGTTCACCAATTCCGCAAGCATGTGAACGTATTAAATGAAGCTGCAATGCACGCACGTCTTCTTCATTAATACTAACATCACTAAATTTACCAAATCCTGTATTAATACCATATACGGTGCGACCTTCTTTTACGATTCGTTCTACCGCTTCACGACTATTTTGCACGCGAATTAACGCATTTTTATCTAATTCTATTTTTTCATTTTGAAATAAAATAGAGCGCATTTCCTCAATATTTAAATTCTCACCTGTTAATAAGATCATGTTGAACACTCCTCTACATCGAGTATAAGGGTGCCACAATAGAACTTCAATAACTATTTACCAAATTATAACAAGATGCAGTGGTAGTGTATTACTTCATTAAAGTGTTAACATAGAAAACATTAACATTTTTAAAGGAGGTCTTATAATGGAATGGCAATCGATGTTTCGATATCATAAATGGGCGACTCAAAAATTATTAGATCATGTTGAGTCACAAGATGCTTCGGTTTTTCATCAAGAGGCAAAGAATTCTTTTAAATCAATCAGTGAAACGTATTCACATATTCTGAGTGTAGACTACATTTGGTACAAACGTTTAACCGGGAATGAGAAACCCGAATGGCAAGTATTCGATGTAAGTAAGGTGTCAATCACGAAAGATGGTTTTTCACAGTTACACAAAGAGATGGTACAATACTTTGGAACACTGACAGATGATCAGTGGAAAGAAACCTTGCACTTTACAAATATAAAAGGCGATCCGTTTTCAAATACACGAGAAGAAATGTTCTTTACGTTCATTAATCATTCTTCATATCATCGTGGCCAAGTGACCTCGTTTTTAAGACAGTTTGACATAAAAGGTATTGCAATTGATTATATTTATTTTACTCAAGAAACGGACAGTTAGAAATTGGGGGTAGAGATATGTCATTTCCCATATTAGAAACAAAAAAATTAGAACTGATAGAGTTTAACACATCAACGCCTCTACTCTTTTTAAACAATTCTAGCGTGAAGATGTGACTCGATATTAAGGGATGGATCCATTTGTTGAAGTAGAACAAGCGGAGAAAATGATACAGTCTTTTGCAACAAACATGGAAAAAAACCATTCGATAGGAACTTCAAGTTAAAGAATCTGTAGAACTGGTTGGTACGATTGGCTTGAATAATCTCCAGCTTTGTGTAAAAAATGTGAGGTAGGTTATGACTTACATCCTAGTTATTGGAGCAAAGTATACATAAAAGAAGCATTAGGAGCTGTTTTACCGTATTGCGTTGAAGAGCTAACGCCTTTCCGGGATCGTGAACTAACTCTAGCGCGAGGAAAGAGAACATACCAGAAATGAATATCTTTTTAACATTTAAAAATTAAGAGGATGCCCAAGTTAAGATGGGCATCCTCTTTTTCCTATGTTACTTATTTATATGAATTATAGCTGTAGGATTTCACTTTATTTGGAGAGATGTTTCTCCAGCAATGTAACTTGGAAAGAAAGACAACAAGAGATGAACCACCGATGTTTTAAACGGAGATATAAAAAGTACGTGATAGATATTGTACTCTTTCCCATTTAAACCAGAACTCAATACATCAATTTTAATATAGTTTCCATCTGTTACTTCGCTAAAATGACATCGGGAAAATAAGAAGGTTCATTAAAAAATTAAAAAACCTACTACTTTATCTTAGTAGGTACGTTAGTTATTCACTAGTTATATTTTTTCAGCAACTTCTCTCATATTTAAACTTTGAAATGCTAAATGATCTTTACATATTCACTAATTATAGTGTTTTATTATCATATCAATTATTTCTGATTTACTATTGAACATCATCACGTCAATAATTGATAGACCATTTTGTTAGACTGGTTTTGTGAAAATTGGTGTGGAATAGCCACAATATAAGTAACTCCGTTTTGGACTACATTTTGAATTAGAAGGAAAGTTTCTAATCCCAGTAAAATATGATTGTGTAAATACTAACATATGCTACCTTCCTTAATTGTAGTAAGAATTAGAACGAATTGACTGTTTTGATTTATTGAGAATTGAACCAATTAGTGGTGCTTGAACTTTTTTTAACTGTTCAATTGAATGAATAGACTGTTCGAGTTTAGAAGTCTCCGCATTCACTACATACAAACACCCGTCTACATTTGTCGATATATGAAGTGTATCGGCAACAAGCATGGGGGGTGTATCAATTATAATTATGTCAAACTGTTTCTTTAATTCTTCTATAAGTTGAGTGAATTTCTCTGAAGAAATTAGCTCTGCTGGATTTGGAGGAACTGGACCTGCACTAATAAAGTAAAGGTTAGGCACTTCAGTGGGTTGAATGATATCTTGCAAATTGTACAAGCCTGTCACATATGAGGTAATACCTATACGTTTTGGTAATTGAAACAGTTTACGCCCATTTGCTCTTCGTAAATCAGCATCAACATAAACTGTTTTTTTCTGATCCATCGCAAATACAATGCTTAAGTTTGCGCTCACGTAAGATTTACCGTCGCCAGATTCCGCACTCGTCACAAGTAGTGTTTTCGCTTGTTGTTTTGAAAGTAAATAAAGTAAATTTGCTCGAAGCGAACGAAATATTTCTGTAAAAACATCATTCGATTCTAATTCATATATAAGTTTTCCTTCTCCAGAAGGAATCATACCGATTACAGGTATGCCAAGTGCTTTTTCAGCTTTTTCGGGAGAGTCAATTATTGTATAAAACATTTCTTGGATTAGAACGAAAATATAACTTACCAAAAATCCGATAATTGCAGAAATGATAAAAAATAATGTTGTAACCGGCTTAATTACTTTTGTATCTTGACCTACAGTTGCTTCACTTAATATATGAACATTTTCTAAGTTCATAAGCGTTTTTATTTCTTCCTTAAAAGTAGTGGCAATGGCATTTACTAATGCCACTGCTTTTTCCGGTGTTTTTTCTTCAACCAAAATGGTTAAAATTTGTGAATTTATGTTTGATTCGATTTTCACCATTTGATTTAGTTCATCTTTTTTATACGCTTCCTTAAGTGAATTGTTTACTTTATTTAATATCCGATTACTTTTCATCAAATATTTATATGTTTCAATAAGGCGTAAATTTGCATCAATCTCTCCACTCGACACAATATTTGTAGTAGTGAAATTTACAAGTACATCTGTTTTCGCTTCAAACTTTGTAGGTATCGCAAAACTCGCAAAGCCTCCAATAAGCATTATATTTAAAGTAACCAGTAAAATGATTTTCTTCTTCTTTCTAAATAAGTTAATAAAATCACGAATTTCCATAGTTCTATTCATGAAAGTTAATATGCCCCCTTGCCTTTAAAAAATCGCTATAATTGTGAGCATGATGATTTTTATATCTAATTGGAATGAACAGTTTTTTATCAACATAAAAAAAACTATGCTCGTTTTAAGTACCGTTTTGAATTGGTGATATCATAAATACATAATCTTCCGATATACCGACAGTCCATTTGTAAGCAGTTTTAATTGATTTATTTGGTTGGTCTTTTTAACTAACCCGTTCATTTTTGTTTAAATATTAAGGATGGCCCTGAAAAAACAAGTAAGCAGAAAAAGATTAGTAGATATAATGGGACTTGAATAAGTAATAATAAAAAAGAACTAAACATATTGAAGAAGCGTTTACCAAATTGCTCATAAAAACAAGAAAATATTGTGCTATATGTAATAAACGAATTTTTCCCAGGTTTCACTATTTTCCCACACATTTTAACAATAATAAATTAGTCAACTTAGTCAATTATATGCAAGTACCTTACTATAATAACTACTTATATACCTCTCTTTTCTTTCTTTATTTAAATACGAGAATAATACAGCCATATACTCACTTATATCTCATCTACTAGCAAACTAAAAGACAATTCCATTAAAATGTTTATCTCTTGGCATACAATTAGACAACAAAAAAACACGTCTTTCGAAGTTAATCGAAAGACGTGCTTGATTGAATAGATTATATCCACCTACATAAATCATGTAAATGGAGACGGCGGGAATCGAACCCGCGTCCAGAAACTCTAACACTTAAGCTTCTACGCGTGTATCTTGCCTATTAAATTTCGCGCAGCATTATGCCGACAAGCGGGCGTCTTGTGCGCTAACTTGGAAATCTCTTCTTGTCGACTCAAGTCGCATCGACAATCGTATCCCACTAAAAGTGAGCTCGTACATGACCACATGGGCGATGGCCAAGACAAGCAACATCGTCAGCTTACGCTGCGAATGCTAGGTTTTGGTTTTTGCCAATTATTATAGAGTGCCGTTGATACGGAGCCGAGCCCTCCGACGCGCAACTTAAGCTCAGACTATCCCTGTCGAATCCGTAACGTCCCCTTAATAAATGAAAATCAAAAAGGCATGCTCAAAAAATTGCTATCGCTATTCTTTGTTCCTTCTTGAATTCTTATTGGAAGTTCGGGTGTACTACATGAAAATCTGGCAAAGTAGTAATTTCATTATAAGACAAAATTGGTCAAACTTCAAGTATTATTATTCTTGGTTTCGAGACTTGAATGCTCTTGCCATATCACGTTTAGCTTCTTTATTTTTTAAATCCTCACGTTTATCGTAAGTCTTTTTCCCTTTACCCATACCAATTAATACCTTGGCAAAGCCATCTTTTAAATACATTTTGATTGGAATGATTGAAAAACCATCTCTTTTGGAAAGACCGATTAACTCATTAATTTGCTTCTTGTGAAGTAACAGCTTCCTTGAACGTAAAGGTTCATGATTAAAACGATTCCCTTGTTCATAATGACTGATATTCATATTGGAAATCCAGGCTTCATTGTTGCGAATTCGCACAAATGCATCTTTCAATTGAACTTTACTTTTTCTTACAGATTTAATCTCAGTACCTTGCAATACGATACCAGCTTCAATCGTGTCTTCAATATAGAAATCATGATTCGCTTTTTTGTTTTGCGCAACGACTTTCCCTTGACCTTTTGCCATTTGTGTACACCTCGCTGTTTTGAAAAGAGCGGTTTATCACCGCTCTAACTCCTTACTTTTTCTTTCTTTTACGACCTTGACCTTGTTGTTTTTTGGCAATGCCTTCGAAATATTTTTTCTTTTGTTTTACTTCTTTTTTCTGACCAGGTTTTGAAGAATTATCAGATGAACGATTCCCAGAACCTTCTTTACGTTTTGCTTGAATCACTTTTGGTGCTTCCTTGCGTGTACGTGGGAATGATTTATTCATTCCTACGATTTCAAAATCAATCGCAGACTCTTCCGGTTTAACAGACGTAACACGAACTGTTACTTCATCTCCGATGCGGAACTGTTTGCCTGCTCGTTCTCCTAGCATCATCATTTGACGATCATCAAATCGATAATAATCATCTGTCATATTACTCACATGGACAAGGCCTTCAATGGTGTTTGGAAGCTCAATAAACATACCAAAATTTGTGATTGAACTTACAATCCCTTCAAACTCTTCACCAATTTTATCAACCATAAATTGTGCTTTTTTCAATGATTCTGTATCTCGCTCCGCTTCAACTGCACGACGTTCACGTTCAGAAGTATGGTCCGCAATTTCAGTCATAATCGCTTCCCAATGGGCGATGGTCGGTTTTGATACATCTTTATTAATTAAATATGTGCGTATTAAACGGTGCACAATTAAATCTGGATAACGTCGAATCGGTGATGTAAAGTGTGTGTAATAATCGGTTGATAAACCAAAATGACCGAGACTCTCAGAGTAATAACGCGCTTGCTGCAATGAACGAAGCATCATAGTTGAGATAACAGGCTCTTCAGGTAATCCTGCAATAGACTCTACAATTTCTTGTAAAGCACGCGGGTGTATTTCATTACCAGCCCCTTTTACAACAATACCAAAGTTCGTTAAGAATCCAAAGAATCGCTGAAGTTTCTCAGGTTTTGGATCTTCATGAATACGGTAAATAAACGGCACGTCCATCCAGTGAAAATGTTCTGCTACAGTTTCATTTGCAGCTAACATAAACTCCTCTATTAAACGCTCAGCTACAGTTCGTTCTCTAATGACAACATCTGTCGGCCAACCTTCTTCGTTAACAAGAATTTTTGATTCTTTAAAGTCAAAATCAATTGCTCCACGATTTGCACGTTTTTCTCGTAAAACAGCAGCAAGTTCCACCATTAGGTCAAACATCGGTACTAAATCACTGTATCTCTCAAGTAAAGCTTCATCTTTTTCTTCTACAATCTTGTAGACATCTGTATATGTCATTCGTTCTTTTGTTTTAATAACACTTTGGAAAATTTCGTGTGAGACCACTGTTCCGCTACCATTAATCACCATTTCACAAGACAAAGTTAAGCGGTCTACTTGTGGATTCAATGAACAAATACCGTTTGATAAACGGTGTGGAATCATAGGAATAACTCGGTCCGTTAAGTAGACACTTGTCGCCCGGTCATATGCTTCTGTATCCATAGGTGAACCTTCGGTAACATAATGACTTACGTCAGCTATATGAACTCCTAGTTTGTAGGTACCATCTGCATTCTTGGTTACTGTAACCGCGTCATCTAAGTCTTTTGCATCTGCGCCATCAATTGTTACTATGACTTCATTTCGAAGGTCACGTCGACCTTCTAAATCAGATTTTGCAATTTCATCCGGTACTGTATTGGCTTGATCTAAAACTTGTTGTGAAAAGTCGGTTTCAATACCATGTTTATGAATAATAGATAAAATATCAACACCAGGATCATTTTTATGTCCTAGAATTTGTGTCACCATACCAGTTGCAGAATTACGACCTTCTGGCCATCCCGTAATTTCAACTATTACTTTATGTCCATCAGTCGCACCAAGTGTGTCTTCTTTTGCGATAAAAATATCCATTGATATTTTTTTATCATCAGGAAGAACAAAACCAAATCCTTTATTGTCTTGGAATTGACCCACTACTTTTGATATGCCTCGTTCTACAATTTTGGTAATAGAGCCTTCACGTCGGTCTCCAGAACTATTACTAGAGACACGCACAAGGACGATATCTCCGTTCATTGTCCCGTTAACTTCAGTAGGTGGAATAAAAATGTCCCCCATACCTTCTTCATCAGGTGCAACAAACCCAAACCCTCTAGCATGTCCAATAAATTTACCTCTTAGTAGATTCATTCTTTCAGGAACACCATAACGATTTGATTTTGAACGAATTACGTATCCTTTTTCTTCTAGACGGACGAGTGTCTTAACTAATTCTTTAAATTCATCCGCATTTTCAAATCCAAATTGACTCTCAAACTCTTGTACAGTCAAAGGTCTATAGTCCTCTTCACGCATGAAATCCAGTAAACGCTGTTGTAAATTTTGTTCCATCTTTCATCCCTCCTTTTTATAGCGTGTGCGAGTGAGACAGTTTTTACTCCTGCCACTCTAATGACTGTAAAAATCCTAGTATATCCTCATGTAATTGTTCTTTTTCAAGATCAAGCGTAATCACATGGCCTGATTTTTCATACCATTTGATTTCCTTTTCAAATGATTCTGCCTCATCATAAATGATATTGGCTGAGTTTGTATCAATCACGCTATCTTGACGTCCTTGAACAACAAATAGTGGCGCGTATATATGATCCACATTTTCACGAACGTCATACACAAGGCTTCGTAAATCAGGTAGAGACTCCATCGAACTCTCTTGAAGAACTTCTACTTCTTCTTCGATAAGAGATGCGTCTTTTCCTTCAAAGCGCTTATAATCTCTTGCATATTTTAAAACTCCTTCATACATAAGTTCTGTTGTTTTCATAGACATAGGAGCACACATTGTCACAATTCCTTTTATAGGAAAGGTATACCCTAATTTCAATGAAAAAACACCACCTAATGATAATCCAGCAACAGCAATTTCTTCATAGCCAGCTGCTTTTAATTGGTCATAGCCACTTATAACGTCCTGCCACCAATCGGTAGGTCCTGTTAAAATTAATTCTTCAGGCGGTACACCATGTCCTTTATAGTGAGGTGCCAGACTAGTATAGCCATTTTTCTCTAAAAAACGACCAAGCATACGCACATCTGACGAATTTCCTGTAAATCCATGTAGTAATAATACAGCTCTTTTACCCGCTTCAAAAAAGAACGGTTTGGGTTGCGCGATTCGCATTAAAAAGACCTCCATCTAATAAGAGAAGTGAAAAGCGCTAATCTAGCTCTACTTTGGCGAAATAGATGTGAGGAGCTTACAACATGACGTCATGTCGCAACGCCTACATGGTTCACATCCTGTTGGCCAAAGCTTAGGAGCGAGCTAACGCTTGGAACTAGACATAAATACTCTGTTTTTTATACTGATTTCTAACATGTTTCAATATTAATCAGTGCTAGCAAAACACAGTGTGCATCTATAATGATGCACGTTAAAGTTTTTCTTATACTAATGTAATTTCCTACCTTTTTCAATTAATAATCAGTATAAGAAAACGCCTAACCAATTTAGTCGGTCAGACGGTTCGTATGTGTTTATTATAATTTCGTTACGGCAATTGCCAAAATAAAAAATAATACAGCTAATACAATCGTTATTCGGTGTAAGACAAGATCAATTCCTCTTGCTTTTTGCTTCCCGAAAAGTTGCTCAGCTCCGCCAGAGATGGCACCTGATAAACCTGCACTTTTCCCTGATTGTAACAACACAACAACGATTAATGCTAACGAATTGATGACTAGTAAAGTCAATAACAACGCATGCATTTGTTCCACCTCCCGATCAGAAACATCACAACAAATACTATTTTACCAAATAATAGAGTCAAGCACAATAAACATAGAGAAATACATTAAGAATTCTGTTTGACAATATAGACAAGTATAATCGCTTAATCTATATTCAATACTTTTTAGAAATTTAAGGTGCATCTCTTTAAATAATTACCCTATAATTTTAATGTTAATGTGCAATTAAAAGCCGGACACAATTTAAAGTCGTGTCCGGCTTTCTACTTTATTTTTTTAAGTTGTAAAATGTTTTCAATCCTAAGTATTTAGACGTATCAAATAGTTGATCTTCAATACGCAACAATTGATTGTATTTCGCAACTCGGTCAGAACGAGATGGTGCACCCGTTTTGATTTGTCCAGCATTTGTAGCAACTGCGATATCTGCAATGGTCACATCTTCAGTTTCACCTGAGCGATGAGAAATCACTGTAGTATAGCCAGCGCGTTTCGCCATTTCAATCGCATCAAACGTTTCAGTTAATGTACCTATTTGATTTACTTTTATTAAGATTGAGTTACCTACACCTTCTTTAATTCCCTTAGAGAGTTTCGTGGTGTTGGTAACGAACAAATCGTCACCAACAAGTTGAACACGATCGCCTAAACGTTCTGTCAATAATTTATGACCAGCCCAGTCGTTTTCATCCAAACCATCTTCTATTGAAATGATTGGATATTTGTCGCATAGTTCAGTATACCAATTAACCATCTCTTCAGAGGATTTTACAACCCCTTCTCCTACTAAGTGGTACTTGCCATCTTCTTTATTAAAGAACTCAGAAGAAGCTGCGTCCATAGCAATAAAAATTTCTTCCCCTGCTTTATATCCTGCATTCTCAATCGCAGTCAAAATGGTGGTAATAGCTTCTTCATTGGAAGCTAAGTTAGGCGCAAATCCACCTTCATCACCCACAGCTGTATTCAATCCTTTTTCTTTCAAAACAGATTTTAAGCTATGGAAAATTTCAGCACCCATTTGTAGTGCGTGACGGAAAGATTCTGCTCCTACAGGCATTACCATAAATTCTTGTATATCAACGTTGTTATCTGCATGTGCTCCACCATTTATGATGTTCATCATTGGAACTGGTAATTGTTTTGCATTGAATCCACCTAAGTATTGGTATAATGGAATGTCCAAGAAGTCTGCTGCTGCATGAGCAACTGCCATTGAGACACCAAGAATAGCATTTGCACCTAGGTTACCTTTATTATCTGTACCATCTAGTTCAATCATAGCTTGATCAATGGATACTTGATCTAGAACCGAATATTTTTCTTCAAGTTCATCTGCAATTGCTTCATTTACATTTTCAACAGCTTTTAACACACCTTTACCAAAGTAACGTCCTTTGTCACCATCACGTAGCTCTACGGCTTCATGTTCTCCAGTGGAAGCACCAGAAGGTACCATTGCACGACCAAATGCGCCACTTTCTGTAAATACTTCGACTTCAACTGTTGGATTTCCGCGAGAATCTAATACTTCACGAGCTTGTATTTGTGTAATAATTGACATGTTTTAAGTCTCCTCAGTTTTCAGTAATGTTTTACCTGTCATTTCAAATGGTGGCGTAATTCCTAATAAGTGTAACATGGTTGGTGCTAAATCGGCTAAAATGCCATCTTCACGTAGCTCTATTCCTTTTTTTGTAACAATAACAGGAACTGGATTAGTTGTATGAGCAGTCATAGGTTGACCTTTGATTGTTAAGACTTCATCTGAATTCCCATGATCTGCCGTGATGATAGCTGTTCCACCTTTTGATAATAGTGCATCAACAATACGTCCTAAACATTCGTCAACCACTTCAATCGCACGAATCGTTGGCTCAAGCATACCACTATGGCCCACCATATCAGGATTAGCAAAATTCAATAAAATTCCATCAAAACGATCTGATGAAATAGCATCTAACAAAGCATCGGTCACTTCATAAGCGCTCATTTCTGGTTGTAGATCATACGTTGCAACTTTTGGTGAATTAATTAATATTCGTTCTTCACCTGGAAAACGTTGTTCTCGTCCACCACTCATAAAGAACGTAACATGTGGGTATTTTTCCGTTTCAGCTATTCGTAATTGTGTTTTGCCATTTACTGAAAGAACTTCCCCAATCGTATTGACTAAGTTGTCATTCTCATATGCTATAGATGCAAAAACTTGGTCACTATAAGAAGTAAACGTAACAAACTTTAAGTCAGTTGGATGTTTAGGACTCAGTGAGAATGATGCATCGCAATCAGAATTTGTAAAAACAGATGATAATTGAATCGCTCGATCCGGTCTGAAATTAAAGAAAATAACAGCATCTTGTGTGTCAATCGTTGCGATTGGTTGTCCTTTTTCTTCAATGACAAACGGTATAACAAATTCATCTGCTACTTGATTATCATAAGAAGACTGAACTCCAGCAACAGCTGAAGTAGCTGATTCGCCTACACCGTCCACTAATGCGCGATACGTTTTCTCTACACGTTCCCACCTGTGATCACGATCCATTGCATAATAACGTCCACTTATAGTAGCAAACTTACCTACACCGAGATCAGACATTTGACGTTCGGTTTCTTCGATATATGCAAGTGCAGTTGTTGGACCAACATCGCGTCCATCTAAAAATCCATGAACAAATACATCTTCAACTCCGTGCATTTTCGCTATTTGCAGCAAAGCAAATAAGTGCTCGTAGTGTGAATGAACGCCACCATCAGATAACAAACCCATTAAATGGAGCTTTGAACCATTTGCTTTTACATGTGCAATGGCTTCCATAAACGCAGTATTTTGGTAAAAATCGGTATCCACAATCGATTTATGAATACGTGTTAAATTTTGATAAACGATACGTCCAGCGCCAATATTTAAATGTCCAACTTCCGAATTCCCCATTTGTCCTTCAGGAAGTCCTACTGCCTTCCCTGAAGCAATCAAGGACGAGTGAGGATAGTCATTCCAAAAGCGATCAAAATTTGGTTTTTTCGCTTGCGCCACTGCATTACCAAAAACCTCGCTACGAAGAGCAAAGCCATCTAAGATAATCAGTGCAACTGGTAATTTAGACATTGGCACCAGCCTCAAGTAATTTCAGGAATGAGGGAGCTTGTAAGCTTGCGCCACCAACTAGGGCACCATCAATATGTTCCATCAATAATAATTCTACAATATTTTCTGGTTTAACAGAACCGCCATATTGAATACGTACAGCATCCGCCACTTGTTGACCAAATAACGATTCTACTTTCGAACGAATTGCCCCACACACTTCATTGGCATCTTCAGATGTAGCTGTTTTACCAGTACCAATCGCCCATATTGGTTCATATGCGATGACCGTTTGTTTCACTTGTTCTTCAGTCAAGTCAGCTAGGCCTTTTTCTACTTGTCCTTCTACCTTCGCTGTCGTGTTACCTGCTTCACGCTCTTCAAGAGTTTCACCTACACAAACAATTGGAGTTAATGAATTGGCAAATGCCGCATGCACTTTCTTATTGACAGCTTCGTCTGTTTCATTGAAATATTCACGTCGTTCGGAGTGTCCTACAACAACATATTCAACACCTAAGTCTGCTAATTGAACTGGGCTAACTTCACCAGTAAAAGCACCTTCATTTTCAAAGTGCATCGTTTGAGCACCTACATGTACAGCTGATCCAGATAATAATTGTGTTAATTGTTCAAGAAAAAGTGCCGGAGCACAAATCACTGTATCCACTTTCACAGAATCTGGCGCTAAACCTTTTACTTCTTCAGCAAATTGTTTCGCTTCAGATAAAGTTTTGTACATTTTCCAGTTACCAGCAATAATGGGTTTTCGCATGCGAATTCCTCCTTAGTTTTGATCGTTTAGTGCTACTACTCCAGGTAAGTCTTTACCTTCCATGAACTCTAATGAAGCTCCCCCACCAGTTGAGATGTGATCCATTTTATCAGCTACATCAAATTTTTCAACAGCTGCAGCTGAATCGCCACCACCGATTACTGTATAGGCTTGTGTTGCTGCCATAGCGTTTGCAACACCCTTCGTTCCTTCTGCAAATGGCGCCATTTCAAATACGCCCATTGGACCATTCCAAATGATTAGTTTTGAATTGGCAATGACGTCTGCATATTGAGAAGTTGTTTTTGGACCAATATCAAGACCCATCCAGTCAGAAGGGATTTCATCAATGTTCACTACTTTTGTCTCAGCATCTTTTGAAAACTCACTTGCAACAACTACATCCATAGGCAAGAATAAATTCACACCTTTGTTTTTTGCTTTTTCGATAAATGATTTGGCTAACTCAATTTTATCTTCTTCCACTAATGACTTTCCAATATCGTAGCCCTGTGCTTTCGAAAACGTATAAGATAAGCCTCCACCGATTAATAAGTTATCCACTATGTCTAACAAATGATCAATAACGCCAATCTTATCTTTAACTTTTGCACCACCGATAATAGCAGTAAATGGACGCTCTGGTTTAGATAATGCTTTCCCTAAAACGTCTAATTCTTTTTCCATTAACAATCCAGAAACTGCTGGTATATGTTTCGCAATGCCTTCTGTAGAAGCATGGGCACGGTGCGCAGCTCCAAAAGCATCATTTACATATACATCTGCCAGTTTAGCGAATTGCTCTGCTAATGCTGAATCGTTCTTTTCTTCCCCTTTATGGAACCGGACATTTTCAAGTAATACAATGTCTCCTTTTTCCATTCCAGAAATCGCAATTTCTACTGACTCACCGATTGACTCGTCTAGTTTTTGTACTGGTTTATGTAATAACTCACTTAGATGAACACCAACTGCAGTTAAGCGGAACTCTTCATGAACTTCTCCTTTTGGTCGACCCATATGACTTGCTAATATTACTTTTGCACCTTTGTCTACCAAATGTTGAATGGTCGGGAGTGATGCACGAATACGTGTATCGTCTGTAATCATTCCATCTTTCATCGGGACGTTAAAGTCAACTCTGCAAAATACACGTTTACCTGCAAAGTCCACTTGGTTCATTGTCTGCTTTTGTTTCATGAATTCTCCTCCTTCAATGCTTAAAAAATAAGGAACGGAGTATACCTCCGTTCCTTTTACTCAACTCTATTATAGTGGTTGTCGCAAATGTTCGCTATAAATATAGTCAAGATTCATTCTAGCTCAAAGTTAGAATTTCCTATTACAGACCTTTTTTGTACATGTGTAATGCAAGGTCTATACAACGTGCCGAGTAGCCTGTTTCATTATCATACCAAGATAAAACTTTAACCATGTTTTTCTCAAGTACCATGGTTGATAGTCCATCTACAGTTGATGAAGCAGCGTTGCCGTTATAGTCACGAGATACTAATGGTAATTCGTTATATTCTAAGAATCCTTTTAATTCATTTTCAGATGCTAATTTAAAGGCTGCATTTAGTTCTTCAATAGTTACATCTTTTTCAAGCTCTGCAACTAAATCCACAATAGATACATTTGGCGTTGGTACTCGAACTGCCATGCCGTCTAATTTCCCTTTTAATTCAGGGAGCACTAACGCTACTGCTGCTGCTGCCCCAGTTGAAGTTGGAATCATAGATTCCGCGGCTGCACGTGCACGTCGATAGTCTTCATGTGGGAAGTCTAAGATTCGTTGGTCATTTGTGTATGAATGAATCGTTGTCATCATAGCACGTTTAATTCCAAAATTTTCATGAAGTACTTTTGCAACTGGTGCTAAACTATTTGTCGTACAAGAAGCGTTTGAAACCACATGATCTGTTTGTTCGTTATAAGACTCGTGATTAACACCCATAACGAATGTCGGCATTCCACTTTTACCAGGTGCTGAAACGATAACTTTCTTGGCTCCTGCTTCAATATGTTTACCAGCAGATACGGTATCACGGAAAATACCTGTAGCTTCAATCACGATATCAATTTCAAGCTCTTTCCAAGGTAAAGCTGAAGGATCTTTTTCAGCATATACACGAACTTTTTTGCCATCCACGATTAAATAGTCACCATCAGAAGTAACATCCGCATTAAAAATACCATGTATTGAATCATATTTTAGTAAATGAGCTAACATCGCTGCATTAGTTAAGTCGTTAATCGCCACTATTTCCACTTCAGGTTGTTTCATTGCTTCGCGGAACACCACGCGTCCTATACGTCCAAATCCATTAATAGCTAATTTTAAAGTCATTTATTTTTCCTCCTAATTTTAATTACTCATAAGTTGAGTTATGTTTTTTGCTGCACCTTCGTCTGTAATTAATACCGTTTGTCGGGGAGCATGTTTTAAATAAGACAGAATGGCCGAAGCTTTAGAAGCTCCACCTGCCACTGCAAGTAAATGTCGAGCTTGTTTAAGTTGCTTTAATTGAATTCCAACTGTTCGAATGCGATGAACCGCTTTACCTTGTTCGTTAAAGTAATAACCAAAAGCTTCTCCAACAGCTTGCATCTGAGAAATTGTATCTAGTTCTTGTTGACTCGAATTTCTACGTCGTGCCATTTCTTTAGCATCGCCTATACCGTGTATGACAATGTTCGTATTATCATATAAATCCATCATTTCCTTTATTACAGGTTCTTTAATCATTGTCTTATATGCTTTTTCACTTAAATGATCGGGTAAGTAAAGAGTTCGAGAAGTCCCACTTGCTTGTAGGGCGAATGCTGATGCTATATGATTCGCTTGTAATTCTACGTTTTCCCCAATTCCTCCACGTGCTGCAACAAACACTAAATTTTTAGGTTTGATATGCACAGATAAATGATCTGTAATAGCGGCAATTGTACTACCACCCGTAACAGCGACAGTATCTTGATCTTGTGATAACAACTCGAGTTGCTTTGCTGCTTCCTGACCAATTAACGACTTGGCATAGCTTTCTATTTCACTGTCACCTGGAACGATGATTACTTGAGCTAACTTAAAAGTCTGTTCCAATTGTCTTTCCATCTCACCTAATCCAGATAATTCATGAACTAACACTTTTAAAGTGTGTAACACAGCATTACCTTCTTGTGTAATTTCCATCCCATTTGCCAACACGTGAATTAACCCTTGTGCTCGCAATATATCTGATTCTCTTCTAGTCTCGCGTTCAGTTGCATGAACAATTTGTCCTAATGCTCTACGTCCAATCCCAGCAGACAGTTGAATTGTCATTAATAATCGATATCTCTTTTGTAGAAGTGCCGTCATTTCAGGTAACAATTTTTGTTGTGCTCCTAGTAATTGATCCATTGCATTCTCCTTCTAAATAAGTGGTTGGACGTTTTCTGTCCCACTCATTTATTTATCGTCCCGCTTCTACTATTAATATACTCTAATCTTTTAAATAGTGCAAATAAAAAAGACGTTTAGGAATTAAACGCCTCTAACAATGTCGGATAATCAATTCGTCCTTCTTGAATTACTTCTCCCTTATACTCAATAACAGGAATACGAAGTACATATTTTTCATGTATTTCATCATTTTCTTCAATATTAATTTCTTCAATATCTAGATGAACATCTTCTTTTACAAGTTGCAACATCATCCAGGCTTCTATGCATAATGAGCAGTTGGCGCGAGAATAAAATCGGATTTTCATCATGAATCCTTCCTTTCAAATCGTTTTCGTTTTGAAGAACTTACTATTAAAAGTTGTTTTCTATATTTCGTAATCACACGTCTTGATAAATGAATTCGTTCTTTCGTTAGCATATCGACAATTTTTTGATCTGATAGAGGCTTCTCCTTTTCTTCATGGTCAATAAAAGATTGAATGCGTGCTTTAACATGAGTAGCCGATACGTCTTCAGTAGAAGGTTGTGAGAAAAATGACTTTAATGATACAACCCCAGTTTTCGTTTGCAGATATTTCTCTCGTACAGCACGACTCACAGTTGACTCGTGTAATTCTAACAGTTCTGCTACATCCGTCATCGTCATCGGAACTAGAAATTGTGTACCATGCATGAAATATTTTTGTTGTCTATGGACAATTTCTTGTATGATTCTTTGCAAAGTTGATTTCCGCCACTGTAGTTGACCGTCAATATTACTTATTTCTTTTGATTTCTGTTTCATATAAGTCATGACATCAGCGTCTATCTGTGATGGCAATGTTTTCATATAAGCTTTATCAATATGGACTTTTGGGAAAGCATGTCCATAATAGATAATATTTAGTTCTTTTTCTTCAACTAGTACACAGGCATCTGGTTGAATGTATGAAGCCTTATGTTCTGTAATTAGTTGTAAAGGAGATGTTGAGAAATCGGATAATATATCAGCAATTTGTTGAATTTCTTCTAATGAAATATGCATCTTTTTCGCAAGCTCTTTCCACTTTCTATTAATTAGTAAATCAAAATGATTTATTACAATATCAATTGTTTGCTCAGACATTTCATGATATGTTGCTTGCAAAATAAGAGCGTGTTGCTTTGAAAATGCCCCTATCCCAATCGGCTCAAACTGTTGAATGACATCGATAGCTTCTTTAATTAAAGATTCCGGTTTGTTTGTCCATTTCCCATACTCTTCTAGGCTATCCATTAAAAAGCCATCTTCATTTATATCGTCCAAGAGCCACTTAACTAATTGAGTGAGTTCTTCAGTTAATTGAAAGTCGAGTAATTGTGAGTATAGTATGTCTTTATAAGAAGTATGATCAGGTATTTGCAGAACCATTTCTGGAGTAATCAGCAAAGGACCTTTTGAACGTATTTTTAACCAAGGGTTCTCTTGTTGTTTCTCTTTTAGAAAACTATTTAACTCATGAGTAGAAAAATTCAGGATTTCGAGTGATTGTCGTAACGATTGTGTCATTGCTAATTTTTGAGTTTGAAATTGTCTTTGACTTAGGCGTTGTTCCATACTAAACCACTCCTTTATTTTATTATACGAGACTTTATAAAGAAAAGAGTGAACGGTACTATTATTAACTTAAAAACGAAATTAGGTCCAGTTAAAAAGCGAGTGGCTAGGTATACCACTCGCTCCAATACACCTAAAATTTACGTCCTGCTCCTCCACCGCCAGAAGACCCGCCGCCACCGCTACGGAAACCACCGCCGCCGCCGACTCCTCCTCCAAATGAACCTGGCCCCATCATTGGAAATCCTCCACGTCTTCCACGAGAGCCTGGTCCCATGCCACCGCCTCCGCGATTTTTAAAAATCGTGTATAGCACTAGTACAATTATGATGACAATGATAAATGATAGAGAACTACCACCTTCATCAGCCTTAGCAGGTTCGACCGCTTCTCCATCCCAACCAAATTCGATTGCTATTTCTTGGTAAAAGACTTTCATTGTATTTAAAATCGCTTGATCTTCTTGATTATTCTTCATGTAAGGGATTGTATACTCATCTAAAATGCGTCCTACTTTTCCATCTGGTAAAGCCCCTTCTAGACCATAGCCGACTTCCACCCACAATTCCCTTGTATCCATGTCAATGACTAACAGAACACCGTTATTTTTCTCTGCATCACCTAATTGATATTCACGAAATGCTTGGTTCGCAAAATTTTGAATGTCTGCACCATCTAGTGAGTTGACTGTTAATACAGCGATTTGGGCACTAGTTGCATCATCTAAGCGAGCTGCTATTTTATTAAGCTCTGCTTTTTGTTCAGCATTTAGCAGTCCGGCAAAGTCTTGTGTATAAATGTCACCAACGGCTTTTGGAATTGATGCCGCCTGAATCATTGGCACATACGTCAACAGAAAAAATAGCACCGTTCCTACGAAGAGCGCAGCTTTTTTCATCAATCGTCAGCTCCTCCGAAATCAATTTTTGGTGCATCTTGTGCCGCTGCATCTGCTTTAAAGTATTCTTTTTCATCAAATCCAAAAATTCCAGCTAGCATGATACCTGGGAAACGTTTTACTTTGCGGTTAAAATCAGCTACTACATTATTATAATCTTGGCGTGCTACTGATAAACGATTTTCTGTCCCTGCTAGTTCATCCATTAATTGCCGGAAATTAACATCAGACTTAAGATCGGGATAATTTTCTACAACCACTAATAATCGGCTTAAAGCACCTGATAATTCATCATTCGCTGTTGCTTGATCTTCAGGAGAACCAGCTCCAGCTAAACGAGCACGAGCTTCAGTTACACTATCAATCACTTCTTTTTCTTGATCCGCAAATCCTTTTACGCTTTCCACTAAATTTGGAATTAAATCAAGTCGCCTTTGCAATTGATTTTCTACTTGAGCGTAAGCTTGATCCACATTTTCTTCACCATTTACAAATCCGTTATAACTAGGAATTAACATAAGAGCTAATACGACAATCAAAAGTACTACAATCATAATTGGACCTAAAGTCTTTTTCATATTTTCCACCTCTTGGTTAGTTTAGTAAAGTATCTACCTTATTATGAGAAATTAAAACTTAATTAAAAAAAGCTACAATGACTTTAAAAGTCACTGTAGCTTAATTATATTATTTTTTTAATTCACTTCGAGAAATTATATGATCAACTAAGCCATATTCTTTCGCGCGTTCAGCTGTCATAAAGTTATCACGTTCTGTGTCTTTTGCAATGACTTCAATCGTTTGACCTGTACGCTCAGCCAAAATTCCGTTTAACTTGTCACGTAAAAATAAAATACGTTTTGCAGCAATGTCAATTTCCGTTGCTTGCCCTTGAGCTCCACCTAGTGGTTGGTGAATCATGACTTCAGCATTTGGTAACGAATAACGTTTGCCTTTGGTTCCAGCTGCTAGTAAGAAAGCACCCATTGATGCAGCCATTCCGATACAGATTGTTTGCACGTCTGGTCTAATAAATTGCATTGTGTCAAAAATCGCCATACCCGCTGTGATACTACCACCTGGGCTGTTAATGTAAATTGAAATGTCTTTTTCTGGATCATCTGCTTCTAGGAAAAGTAATTGGGCAACAATAGAGTTTGCAACATTGTCATCAATACCACTTCCTAGCATAATTACTCGGTCTTTAAGTAAACGTGAGTAAATGTCATAAGCACGTTCTCCACGGCTTGTTTGTTCAATAACTGTAGGAATTAAGTTCATCGAAATTGCCTCCTTTAAACATAAATTAATTTTCTTACATACTGAGTCTCTTAAGCTGTTCTCAGTTGTTACCTTATCATATACAAGTTGGTCAAGAAAGGTCAATTATTATGCACAGAAAAGGACAGTTGAATTTTGTTGTTTAACTTTGTATAATAATAGAGTCGCCTGCCCTCGTGGTGCAACGGATAGCACATGAGCCTCCGAAGCTTAAAATGTGAGTTCGATTCTCGCCGAGGGCATCATTTAAGTTAGAGAAAAAAACCTACGATTTAAATCGGAGGTTTTTTTCTATTCTTCTTTTTGAATCATTGCAGTTAATCCAGCTACCGCTTGTTGCTCATCAGAACCTTCAGCGCTAATTATTACTGCAGTTCCTTTACTAATTGCTAAGCTCATAATACCCATAATACTTTTTGCATTCACTTTTTTCTCACCTTTTTGTAAATACACATCTGCTTGAAAACGATTTGCTTCTTGTACAAAAAGAGCAGCCTGTCGTGCCTGCAATCCAGATTTCAATGCTACTTGTACTTGTTTTTCCGCCATTCGTTCATGCCTCCCTAAACTCTTTTTGTTCATGTATGGTGTATATGTTAGACGATTTAGACTATATCCACAACTATCGATTGCCTTAAGAAAAAGCCGCACCACCGCGAAGTCCATCTGCTATTTCATCAAGTTTACGCAACCGATGATTAATACCTGATTTACTAATGGTTCCTGTAGAAACCATCTCTCCAAGCTCCTTTAATGTCACATCTTGATATTCGACACGCAAACGAGCAATTTCCCTTAGTTTCTCTGGTAGTTGATCTATACCAATTGCGTTATCGATATACCGTATATTTTCCACTTGGCGAATTGCTGCTCCAATGGTTTTGTTTAAATTTGCAGTTTCACAGTTTACAAGTCGATTCACACTATTTCTCAAGTCACGGATAATACGAACGTCTTCAAATTTCAACAACGCGTGATGTGCCCCAGTAATACTAAAGAAATCCGAGATTTTCTCCGCTTCTTTCAAGTATGTTACAAATCCTTTTTTACGTTCGATTGTTTTAGCATTTAGTTTGAAACCATTCATTAAGTCCACGAGTGCTTCACTATGGTCTTTATATACTGAATATACTTCTAAATGATAAGCAGATGTTTCAGGATTGTTGACTGATCCACCAGCTAAGAATGCACCTCGCAAATAGGCACGCTTACAACAATTCTTTTTAACCAGTTCAGCAGAAATCGTGTGGTTAATCTGGAAATCTTCTGAGATAATTTTTAAATCTTCTAGTAATGCTTTTGATCCATCACGCACTCGACATATATACACATTATTCTTCTTTAATCGCATCTTTTTACGTACCAATAATTCTACTCGGTAGGGATACAACTCTTTCATTAAGGTATATAAGCGCCTTGCAATTGCAGCATTTTCAGTTTGAACGTCTAAACTTAAACTACGATTAGCAAATGAAAGCGCACCATTCATGCGAATTAGTGCAGATAACTCTGCTTTCGCACAACAAGGTATTATGTCAGCTTGCGTCAGTTCTTTTTTAGTTTCAGATGCAAACGACATAAGTGTTCCCCCTTTCGAGCGAAAGAGTTAGAAAAGTGATTGCTTAATGGCATTTTCTCTATCTTCCGCGTATTGGACTAGCCATTCAGCAACTTTAGTTGCTTCATGTCTTATGGCTCCATCCTGAATGGTCGCTATATCTTTTTTGACCACTGTTATTCCTAATTCATTTAATAGGGACTCATCATAACTAACCGGCTTGGCTAATTCTTGTTCGTATACTTTTTGTATGGACAATGGCACTTGATCTGTATTTAGCAAAATCGTTTGTATAAAAGGTTCTCCCATATGTAAGGTAAGCGCGCGAACATGATCTGCGGCCGTGTAATCAAGAGTTTCTCCAGCTTGTGTCATTAAATTACAAATGTATATGTTGGGAGCTTTTGATTGAAGAATAGCTTTTTTAATACCTTGTACTAATAAATTAGGTAAAATACTAGTATATAAACTTCCTGGACCAATTACGAGTAAATCAGCTTTCCGAATGGCTTTAATAGTATCTGCAAGCGGTTCCACATCGGTTGGTGTTAAAAATACACGATGAATTCGTTGGTTGTAAGTAGGAATTTTTGATTCCCCCGTTACAATTGTTCCATCTTCGAGTTCAGCATGAAGTGTAATTGTCTGATTTGCAGCTGGTAATATCGTCCCATGAACATTTAATACACGACTCATTTCACGAATTGCATGTGAAAAGTCACCTGTAATATCTGTTAACGCCGTCAACATTAGATTACCAAGGGAATGTCCACCTAAGTCTTCAGATTGACTGAAACGATACTGGAACATTTCTTCTACTAGAGGTTCCACATCTGATAATGCAGCCATTACTTTTCGAATATCTCCTGGAGGAGGAATATCGTAATCGTCTCGAAGTCTACCTGAACTTCCTCCGTCATCTGCAACTGTTACAATTGCAGTAATGTCTAAAGGAAACTTCTTTAATCCCCGAAGTAACGTGGATAAACCCGTTCCCCCACCGATTATGACTATTCTTTTACGGCGTTTGGGACGTGCCATTCCATCAATCCTTCCTATGTGTAATATCGCGATGCGTAATTACAGTTTGATAATCTTTTTGATACAACTCTGCAAAGTATTCCGTAAGGGTTACTGAGCGATGTTGTCCACCTGTACAACCAAATGCGATAACAAGTTGGCGTTTACCTTCTCGTTTATACTGAGGAATCATATAAGTAAGTAAATCTGTTAATTTTTCAATTAATACTTGAGTTTCAGGTTTATTTAATACATAATCTGATACATCAGAATCTAAGCCTGATTTCGGTCGTAAATCTTCTATATAGTAAGGGTTTGGTAAGAATCGCACATCAAAAACTAAATCAGCATCTATAGGCATACCATGTTTGTACCCAAATGACATAATATTTAAGGTAAATGTAAAGTTTCCTTTTGATGAAAACTCTCCTTGAATTTTTTCACGAAGCTCTTTCGGTTTTAAAGTAGAAGTGTTGTAAATGAAT
Source organism: Paenisporosarcina antarctica (assembly GCF_004367585.1). Classification (GTDB taxonomy): domain Bacteria; phylum Bacillota; class Bacilli; order Bacillales_A; family Planococcaceae; genus Paenisporosarcina; species Paenisporosarcina antarctica. The sequence goes on along the minus strand of NZ_CP038015.1, from coordinate 958,909 downwards.
TGTGATCTCCCTTTCAACTCCGAAAGCAATAAACGTTCTTTTGCAATGCCTTCTAGTGGCAACCCTGCAGGTGCAAGTGGATGTGAGCGACGTGTTTCTTTGTAGCGTCTGACGAGTGTTTCATCGTCTGCTTCTAAAAATAATATCTTCGGAGTCACCACACTCCCTTTCGCCATTTCATCTAGAGCACCAATTAAAGAATCAAAAAAATCTCCGCCGCGCATATCCATAACAGTAGCAATTCGGTTCATGTCTTTACCTGATTCTTTCATTAGCTTTAAAAAAGTCAATAAAAGAGCAGGTGGTAAGTTATCGATACAGAAAAAGCCTAGATCTTCGAAACTTTGAATGGCTACTGTTTTCCCAGCGCCAGACATGCCGGTAATAATGACAAATTCTGAATCTTGAGTTGATTGTAATTCCATCAATGTTCCTCTCCTTCATATGACACTTGAATATCTTCTTTGATTAATTCAAAATCTGTTGTATACACAAATGTTCCGTACTGAACTCCTTTGCCAGAAACAGCAAACTGTAAATTTGTACGATCCCCTTCAGCCATTGGTAAATGAGCTAAGTCTTCCACAGGATGCCATTCCAGGATACCCTCTTTAGTGATTTCAAAAGGAATTCCTTCTAAATCATATGAAACAAATGTGAATAACATCCATTCACTTTCTACTTGTTGCTCATCACGTGTAACCATGGTGTACACACCTTTTAAATGGGGATTTGCTGGTGTTGTATTTGTTTCTTCTTTAAACTCTCTTATTGCTGAATTGTAGATGGACTCGCCGGCTTCCATTTTCCCACCAGGTGCGACATACCAATTTCTGCGTGGTTTCTTTAATAAAAGTACTTGATTATCTTTTAAAACAATTAAATTTGCTATACGTTGCACATTCGACACTCCACATCCAAGTAAACTCACTAATTCTATTATACAACTTTGATGGAGTGCATATCAAAAAGTATGCAAAAATAAAAAGCGAAGGGCGCTTTAGTTCAGCACTTTTGGGTCGAACCCTTAAATGCTAGCTTTATTCTCCTCCAAGGAGGACCCACCCATATTGGGTAACCAACTATAATCTGACTTGGATGTTTGGAAGTTGATCGACCCGCGAGCTAGATACACAAAAAAGAGGCTACTCCGTCGATTTCAATCGAGAAGCAGCCTGACAAAATGTTGCTATAAAAAGGGGGGTCAATTTACTATCTTTAATATACACTTTAATTGTTGCGATAGTATTACAACTGGATTAAAGAATGATTAAAAATTAAGATTTTACATTTAATTTTTCATGTAACTCTTCAATGTAATGTTGCGCAGCTTGAGCAGCAATACTGCCATCACCTGTTGCTGTGACAATTTGTCTTAATGTTTTTTCTCGCACATCTCCTGCAGCAAAAATACCTGGAATGCTTGTTTCCATTTGATCGTTAGTTAAGATATAGCCATTTTCATTCAAGATACCTAAGTTTGCAAAGGGTTTTGTTAGTGGAAGCATACCAATATAAATAAATACACCTTCCGCTTTAAATTCATGTTCAGAATCATCAACAGTTGATGCCAATGTAACGCTTCCCACTTTTCCTTTTTCATCGTTAATTTCTTTTACGGTATGATTCCAAATAAAATCAATTTTTTCATTTGCAAATGCACGGTCTTGTAGAATTTTTTGGGCACGTAACTCTTCACGACGGTGAACAATTGTCACTTTGCTTGCAAAACGAGTTAAATACACACCCTCTTCAACAGCAGAGTCTCCTCCGCCAACAACGACTAATTCTTTATTTCTAAAGAAAGCCCCATCACAGACTGCACAATAGCTTACTCCGCGTCCACCGAGTTCCGTTTCGCCTGGAATACCCATTTTTTTATATTCAGCACCTGGAGTTAATATAACGGCACGCGCTTTATATTCTTTTCCTCCAGCTTTTATTGTTTTAAAAGCTTCGCCATCAATAATCTCTTTTACATCTCCATAAGCATACTCTGCGCCAAATTTCTTCGCATGGTCAAACATTTTGGTTGAAAGTTCTGGCCCTAAAATATGTTCAAAACCAGGATAATTCTCAACCTCTTCAGTATTTGCCATTTGGCCACCTGGAATTCCTCGCTCAATCATTAAAGTCGATAAGTTTCCACGTGATGTATATACAGCTGCTGTCATGCCCGCAGGTCCTGCGCCAATAATCACAACATCATAAATTTTTTCTTCACTCATTAATAAACCTCCTAAACCATAGTCCGCTCACAAATCTTATAAGATTTATGGTAGTGATTCAACTTTTTTGCTTATGTTTTAAGTTTACATGACTTAAGTCTCATTTATAAAATTCTTTCAGTAAAAACCTAAGGTGATTTTAGTTATCATGAGATTCCTAATAATAAAGTCTCTGCATTTACTAAATATTGAAGGAAGGTAAATTTATAAACACCTCACTTTAAGTTTGATTCTTCATAAAAGAAAAAAATGCCCTCACAGCATGATTGAAATCATGAATGTGTGGACATTAATTATCAAATAGTGGTAAGTATTGAGTAAGTTCATTTATATATTTGGTCAAAGTTGGCGTTGTAATTCCATAATGTTCAGCAAACGCCTTTTTTGTAATTCCTTGAGTTCGCGATGACTGGAACATATAATCAGCTGCTGCCGCTAAAGCTTTTGGATTTTTAAATTCATAGCCTTTATCAATTGCACGTTCAATCAAAACAAACCACATTTGAAACAAAAACGACCCGTCAATTGTCACAGGATGATTATCCATATACAAAATCTCCGTCGCTTCAAGTGCACGTTTAAAAGAACGTTCAGTCGGTTGATTCGTTTTGAATCCATGTCCTAAAGCATGACCTAATAACCATTTTTCCATAATAGAATAAGTTTCAATATTTACCCATTCTGGATGGGCCATTATTTCTTGATGATGAGCAGTCTTACCAAGTAAAAACAAACCAAACATACGCTCACTACGATACGCATTTTCGAGTTTTTCTACTATAAAATCACGATTATGCTCCATCCCTTTTAAAGATTCGCCTTCTTGTTGACCAGCCCAAGGTTCAAGTCCTTCTTTTTCAGGATCAATTTGTATCAACTGCTTCCAATAATGACGTGCTTCATTTTCATGACCCGAAAAATAAGCTGAATGTGATAACCAAAAATAAAATCCTGGATCACCTTCATACCCTCGTTTTTGAAGTGAGCGTAACCATTTGTATGCATCATCATAGCGACCCACTAAAGCAAAAGTTGCACCAAGTTTGTATCGATGTTCCAACATATACGGTTGGATTTTGCTCAGCAAATTTAACAAATGACTGAGCTCCTGCTCATTTTTATCGTAATAGTGGACAACCGCTAAGTTACACAATGCATGTAAATTACCTGTGTTATCTTCTAATACTTTATGCAGTAAAGTTTTCGCTTGATCGACTTTACCTACATAAAAATAAGCTAGTGCTAAGTTATTATAAGCCGCCCAAAATTCCGGATTTTCTTCAATTAACTTTTCCAAGACTTCAATAGCTTGATCAAAGTTACCTTTTTCCATCATACGTCTGGCTTTTTCTTGAATAGTTAAGATTTCACTTCCAAAATTATCTTCTTCAAACAAAGACCAATCTCCTTGTTCTGAAAAATCAATGATTTCCAACGCTTCCTCAGCATAAACGCCAGTCATATCCAATTCAACATACTTTTTTGCAAACTTGCGGGCATCTGAAAGAAAGCCTATATGTGCATTGACTTCCGCTAAGAAAAAAATGATTTCTGTTTCAGTAGGGTCAATACTATGTGCATTTTGCAATAAATCAAGTGCATGGTCGTAACTTTCATTCTCCATTTCCACAATAGCGTATTGCATTAGAATATGCGGATCATCTGGACTGAGCTCCGATGCACGTTTTAAATATTTATGGGCCTTTTCAAACTTCTCTCGATTTAAAGCTTGTAATGCTTTTTGATAATAATATTCGCCGGTTGGAATAAACGAGACGATGTTTTCTTTCGCTGGTTTTATGTGTTTTTTTTCCAATTGATGCCTCCGAAAAAATAAAAAGGAACACACTAGGTTCCTTTTCAGTATTTCTCTATTATATCACAGAAATTTATGATTTACTCTCATGTCGTTTTTGTAATACTTCTAATACATCGTACAAATTCACTTTTTGTTCTTGCAACAGCACTAATAAATGATACAGTAAATCAGCCGCTTCCCATTGTAGTTCTTCTGCGTCACGGTTTTTTGCAGCAATGACCACTTCTGTCGCTTCTTCTCCTATTTTTTTACCAATTTTATCTACGCCTTTTTCAAATAAATACGTAGTATATGCCCCTTCAGGCATTGATTTTTCGCGATCCTGAATAACCTGAACTAAGTTAGCTAATATCCCAAAGCTTCCAACCGCTTGACCTGGAGCAACGATGACTTTATGAAAACAACTAACTTCACCAGTGTGACAAGCCGGTCCTTTAGGAAGCACTTCAACTACTAATGCATCTTCATCACAATCTGCTCTTATTGCAACGACTTGTTGCGTGTTTCCACTCGTCGCACCTTTATTCCACAACTCTTGTCTAGAACGACTATAAAACCAAGTTTCTTTAGTTTCAATTGTTTTTTCAAGTGACTCTCGGTTCATATACGCGACCGTTAGCACTTCTTTCGTTTGTGCGTTTTGAACAACCACTGGTATCAGTCCACGTTCATCAAACTGTATAGATTCTATTTGGTATTTTATCATCTAACTGACACTCCCTTTTCTCGCAAGATACTTTTCACTTCTTTTACGCTAGTTTCTTTGTAATGAAAAATAGAAGCTGCAAGTGCCGCATCTACATCGACTTCTGTAAAAACATCATAAAAGTGTTGCGCATTACCTGCCCCGCCGCTTGCAATTACAGGAACGTTGACAGCATCTCTAACAGCTTTCGTTAAAGCTAAATCAAAGCCACTTTTTTCACCATCTTGATTCATTGAAGTTAGGAGTATCTCGCCAGCTCCTAAACGTGTTGCTTCTTTCGCCCAATTAACAGCTGTCCACTGCGTTACACGGCGCCCACCATGCGTATAAACCATCCATGTGTCATCTACTTCTGACCATTTAGCGTCAATTGCGACTACTATACATTGTGAACCGAAAAATGCTGCACCTTCTGCAATTAACTCAGGGCTCTCTATTGCTGATGTATTTACTGAAACTTTATCCGCACCTGCACGCAACATGTTTTTCATATCATCAAGTGTACGGATTCCTCCTCCAACTGTAAAAGGAATGGCTAATTCGGATGCAGATTGACGTACCATATCTACCATCGTTTCTTTGCCTTCATGTGAAGCAGAAATGTCTAAAAAAACCAACTCATCTGCCCCTTGTTCATCGTAAAACTTTGCAAGTTCTACTGGATCTCCAGCATCACGTAACGATACAAATTGAACACCTTTTACAACACGACCTTCTTTCACATCTAAACAAGGAATGATACGTTTTGTTAACATGTAGTCACCTCATTTAATGCTTCAGGTAAAGAGAATCGGTTTTCATAAAGTGCTTTGCCTATAATGACGCCACCAATTGTTGACTGAGTACCTGCTTGTACTACTCTTTTAATATCTGCAAGTGAGCTAATTCCACCAGAAACAATTACTTCAGCTCCTGTCGCTTCAGCAAGGGTTTCATTCGCAGTTATATTAGGTCCTGTTAATGTACCATCTGTCGCAATATCCGTAAAAATCAAGACTTCTGCACCATGGTTTGCAAAATACTGTCCAACTTCAATCGCCGACTTCGTTGAAGTTTCTAACCAACCATGAGTCGCAACCATTCCATCTTTTGCATCAAGCCCTATAACAATTCGCGCTCCACCAAATTTCTTAATTAATGACACCGCTAACTCTGGTTGGGAAATAGCTAAGCTTCCTATAATTACTCGAGTGACTCCATTATCAAGATAATGCTGTACATCTTCTTCTGTACGAATCCCGCCACCTATTTGAACATTCACACCTAACTCTGTTGCAGCTCGAATGACATCCTTATCATGAATGCGTTTGCCATCTTTCGCTCCATCTAAATCAACCATATGTATCCACTTTGCCCCTTGGTTTGCAAAGGATTTGGCCATTTCAAAAGGAGAGTCTGCATAGATGGTTTCTTGATTGTAATCACCTTTAAACAAGCGAACACACTTGCCTCCACGCATATCAATTGCTGGATATATGTCAATCGATGTCATGTTTGATCTCTCCTCTTTTGAACTTGCTTAACCCATTTAGTTAATAAGTATTTACCAAACGGTCCCGATTTTTCTGGATGAAACTGCATGCCCGTGAAATTATCTTTTTGAACAAGACCAGGTACGAATTGACCAGCATATGTACTACTTGCGACTACTTCATGTTGTCGCGTATTTTGAGCTAAATAGGAGTGCACGAAGTACACATGTGTTGAATCTTCTTTATCTAGACCATCTAACCATTCAGGTTGATGTGTAAAAGACAGAGGATTCCAGCCCATATGAGGAATTCGCACGCGTTGTTGTTGTGAGTCAAGTTTATCAAATTTTTGAATATTGCCTGTGAAAATGCCTAAACCTTTTGTTAAGCCATTTTCATTACTGTCTTCATACAAAAGTTGCATGCCTAAACAAATGCCTAGTAGTGGTATATTCGTTTTTGCAAGTTGCTTAATATAGTCATCCAAACCTAATTCACTTAATTGACTCATGGCATCAGGAAATGCCCCTACACCCGGTAAAATATATCCATCCATTTGATTTAATTTGTTTATATCTGACGTAATGAATACTTCACATTCAAGTCGGAGTAAAGCTTGTTCGACACTATATAAATTACCCATCCCGTAATCAATTACACCAATTTTCATGTTAATAATCCTTTCGTAGACGGTACTCCTTGGACACGTGGATCGATTGAGACCGCTTCATCCAGTGCTCTTGCTAATGCTTTGAAAATAGCTTCAATCATGTGGTGTGTATTGTGACCGTAGTGAACAATGACATGCACATTCATACGTGCTTCGAGTGCAAACTTCCATAAAAACTCATGGACAAGTTCTGTATCGAATTTCCCTACTTTTTCATTGGGAAAAGTAGCTCTAAATTCAAGGTGAGGTCGGTTCGAACAATCAATAATTACTTGAGCTAACGCATCGTCCATAGGTACAAAAGCATTGCCGTAACGACGAATCCCTTTTTTATCCCCCAGTGATTCTTGTACTACTTGTCCTAAAACAATACCTATATCTTCAGTTGTATGGTGATCATCTATATGTGTATCCCCAGACGCTTGAATGGTGGCGTTAAAGAGTCCATGTTTTACAAATAAATCAAGCATATGGTCCATAAAAGGAACGCCTGTATCAATCGTTGCTTTACCTTCGCCATCTAATTGAAATGTAACATTCACTTGTGTTTCATTTGTTATTCGAATTATGGTTGCTTCACGTGTCATGATTGGTCCATCTCCTTTGTCCATCCTCTTGATTCTACTGCTCGTGCATGACCTTCTAAACCTTCCATCCTTGCAAGTCGCGCAATTTTAGGTGCGTGCTCAAGCCAAGTCTCTTTTGTATAATAAATCACGCTTGTCTTCTTAATAAAATCATCAACCGATAATGGACTCGAAAATCGTGCTGTACTATTTGTTGGTAATACGTGGTTCGTTCCAGCAAAGTAGTCCCCAATAGGCTCTGAACTGTATCTACCTATAAAAATCGCTCCTGCATGACGAATTTTCTGTGCAATATCATGTGAATTATTTGCAATGATTTCTAAATGCTCGGGTGCTAACTTATTAACTGCTTCAATAATACCGTCGATTGTTTCTGCTACATAGATTTTTCCGAACTTTTCAACAGCTGCCCGAGCAATCTTTTCGCGTGGTAGCGTAATTAGTTGTTTTTCAACTTCGTGAGCGACTTCATGTGCAAAGAAGTCGCTTGTGGTTAGTAATATTGGGCAAGCCATTGGATCATGTTCGGCTTGAGATAATAAATCTGCAGCTACTTCGTCGGCATACGCTGTTTCATCAGCAATTATTGCAATTTCACTAGGACCTGCAATCATATCAATTGCGACTACTCCAAAGACTTCTCGTTTTGCTAGTGCCACAAAAACATTCCCTGGACCAGTTATCTTATCCACAGATTCAATTGATTCTGTACCATATGCCAACGCAGCAATTGCTTGAGCCCCGCCTATTTTATAAATCTCTTCAATGCCTAAAATTGATGCAGCTACCAATACTGCATCAGGAAGTGCACCTTGATCGTTTGGGGGAGAGACAATCACAATTCGTTCCACACCGGCCACTTGAGCTGGGATAACATTCATTAATAGCGAAGAAGGGTAGGCAGCTGAACCACCGGGTACGTATAGTCCCACAGAATCAAGCGGATTCACTCGTTGACCGATAAACGATCCATTTTTCACATCTACCTCATATGATAATCGCTTTTGTTTCTCATGAAAAACACGAATATTATGAGCAGCTTCTTCTAAATCTCTTTTAAGTTGTGGATCAAATTTATCTTTTGCACTCTCAATTTCTGCTTTTGAAATACGGAAATTATGTAATGTAACATGATCCCATTTCTCGCTGTATTCCTTGATAGCATTATCACCACGATTTTTCACATCAGCTAAAACCAATCTCACCGTATTTAATTGTTCTGCATTGCCCATCTCTACTGATCGTTTTAATGAAATATCTTTTGATAAAGAAACGATTTGCACGGTACTTCCCCCCTACTCCATTGACTCTTTTAGTCGCCTTACCATGTCCCGTATCCGTTCACTTTTTAATCGGTAACTTACTGGATTTACAATTAACCTCGATGTCACATCTACAATATGCTCATATTCAACTAACCCATTTTCTGTTAATGTTCGCCCGGTTGATACAATATCTACAATTCGATCAGCTAATCCGATCATCGGTGCCAGCTCAATTGAGCCATTCAAGCCGATAATTTCAACTTGCTCGCCTTTTTCTTTATAAAAATCAGAAGCAATTTTCGGATATTTAGTTGCTACGCGAGGTGCAATGTCATTTAACATAGTATTTGGTAACCCTGCTGTCGCGATATAACATTGACTAATCTTCAAATCAAGCAATTCATGAACGCTACGTTTTTGCTCAAGTAATACGTCTTTACCCGCTATTCCAATATCTGCAACTCCATGTTCTACATAAACAGGTACATCCATTGGTTTTGCTAAAATAAAGCGAATTTTTTCATTAGGAACTTCGACGATGAGTTTTCGAGAATCTTCTAAATCATCGGGTAACTGAAAACCTGCTTTTTGAAGCAACGCATACGCTTCTTCAAAAATCCGTCCTTTCGGCATTGCAATTGTCAGTTCACTCTTACTCATTATTGGCATCTCCCTCTATTAACCACACAACGTCTGTAAAATTCATTTGGAATGCTTGTTGGTCTTCAACACTTTTAAGAAACTGAATGGTCGTTTGAACCCCTTCATTTCTTAATTTTTTTGCATCTTTAACAGCGTTCATATAATTAGCTTCATCAAAAAAGATTAGTGTTCGGGATTCACGTTTAGTTGAAGTTGTCATCACTTCGAGCAGTCGATCGACTCGCAACCCAAATCCAGTTGCACCTACGTCTGAATTAAATTCTTGTAGTAAGCCATCATAGCGGCCTCCGTTGCCAATCGCAAAACCAGACCCACTCGCAAAGACTTCGAACAACATTCCTGTGTAATAACTCATTTCACTCGTTAATGTTAAATCGTAGGTCACCATATTTGAAAGTCCTGCGTTTTCTAATAACGCTGACAAATTGCTTAGATAAGAAAACATATTCACTTGTGTGTGATTGGTTTCATCGATAAATGGACGTAATTGTTGAATTGATTGAACATTAGAAGCCTGTCCAATAAATTCAATAAAGCGATTTTCATCTTCTTTTGAAAGCTTATATGTTTTTACTGCTTCTTCAAATCCAACCAAATTCTTTTCTACCAGTAATTTAAGTAATTCTCTCACTTGTTCTTTAGATTGCGTAAGTTGTATCAAAATCGATTGCAATAGACCCGCATGTCCTACTGTTAATCGATAATCTTTTATCCCAAGTTTCTGAACAAATTCAGAAGCTGTTATAATCATTTCTGCATCAGCATAAACAGAGGCATCCCCTATTAACTCAACGCCCATCTGTTCAAATTCAGCTGGTCTTCCGCCTTCATGTTCTTGTGCACGAAATACATTAGCGAAATACGCTAGACGCAATGGAATTTGTTCTTTTAATAGTTTTGAGGTTGCAACACGAACAATCGGCGTTGTCATATCCGGTCTTAAAACAAGCGTCTCTCCTTGGCGATCCACTAGTTTAAATAGGGCAGAATCCGGAATAGCCGATGCTTTTCCTATAGTCTCATAATATTCTACAGTTGGCGTTTTTATAAAATCAAAACCACGTGATTGGAAAAATTGTCTTCCAATGTCACGCACCTTTTCTTTTTTCTCATTAATTAGTGGAAAAGAATCTCTCATTCCAAGTGGCTTTTCGAATTTTCGTATTGGTGTCATTTATTACTCACTTCCTAAATAAGGATATTTTACTTTAGTACACTAGCATGCTAGTAGAATGAAATAAAATTTATTTTAACCCAAATGACAAGGTGAGTCAATACAAAAGACCCCTTGAAGCAATGTAATTCTCTTCATGAGGTCTTTTCGGGTTGCATAAGACGACGAGTCGCCATTTCTTCTGCTGTATAAATAACTTTCATTGGATTTCCACCGACAAAACTACCTGCTGGGACATCTTTATGCACAAGGGTGGCAGCAGATACGATTGCATCATCTCCGATATTTACACCTGGGAGAATCGTAGAGTTTGCACCTATTAGAACACGGTCACCTATCCTGACTTCTCCAATTCGATATTCATTAATTAAGTATTCATGTGCTAAAAGAGTCGTATTGTAGCCAATAATCGAATTTTTTCCTATCGTAATTCTTTCTGGAAACATTACATCTGGCATGACCATTAATGCAAACGACGTCTCGTCTCCAATTTTCATATGTAAAAAATTCCGATAAAGAAAGTTTTTAAATGACAGTGAAGGGCTGTATCTCCCAAGTTGAATAACGATGAAATTTTTCATCACTTTCCAAAATGATACCGTTTTGTATATATGCCAAAGGGAATTTGCTCCTTCTACAACAAAACGTTCAGTCCTCCTCATGACAATTGACCCTCTACAATTTCAAGTAGGTGTTTACCCATTACATTTAAATAAGTTTGAATGCAAAGTTCCTTAGTATGTAGTAACGTTTCGTCACAATCGAAAAGAAGTGTGGTAATTGGTTTAATTGTCATGAAGTAGCACTTCCTTTCGTTTCGTTTGTTCAGCTCGTTTCCAAATCGTGGCTACTACTATAGTTAAAACAAATGCAGTCCCAAGTCTAAGTAAGAATAATGGCCAAATCGGAATCCCGAGCGGTATAAAAATGAGCGTATCTTCTATTACTGCGTGACAAGCGACTAAAAAGATAAAAACCAGAGTGGCGTCTTTCTTACTGACGCCGTCATCTTGTACTGCTTGGATCATCACTCCTGCACCAAATGCTAAGCCAATTACTAACCCAGAGACTAGCGTCATCGAAGCATTTTGCTCAATGCCAAGTAACTTCATAAACGGTGCCAGTTTTCGCGAAAACTTTAGTAAGTATTGTTTGTCTTTTAAGTATTGAATAACAATCATAAGTGGGATAACCACCAATGCTAGCTGCAATACACCGAAGCTTGCTTTTTGAAACCCTAGTAATATGATCTCCATCCAACCTTCAGGTATTTCAGCCACTTTTGGAGCCATCCCATATTGAGCAATGTCTGAACCACCCGACCAAACAAGATTAATCACAATCGCAGATATTGCGGCTAGTCCAAATCTCACGAGAAGAACAACCCACAATTTAACGCCAACTTTTAACGCAACTCCAGTTTCAATAAATATATTATGAGAGAACGATAGCATAACAGCCAAAATAAATACTTCTTTTACTGTCAATTCTAATGACAGAATTCCAGCAATTCCCGCATACAAGTTTAGAGCGTTCCCTAAAACTAATGGAATTGCTGCATCTCCTCGCAACCCAAAAATCCCCATAACGGGAGATACGAAGTCGATGACCCACGGCAACACAGGCGTATACTGCAAGATGACAATCAACAATGTAATGGGAAAAATAATCTTGCTAAGTGTCCAAGATGTTTTTAATCCAGCTAATAATCCATTTTTTATTGTAGACATACTTATAACTTCCTTACTTATGCGTCTTTATAGCGCACAGGCTTTTTAATAGTTACGCGACGGTAAACAACCAATATGATTGCCACAACTATTGCAACAATTGATATCACTTGTGCTGTGCGAAGTTCACCAATTAAATACAAACTATCGGTTCGCATACCTTCAATAAAGAATCGTCCGAAAGAATACCAAATAATATAAAATAAGAACATTTCTCCACGCATCAAGTTAACACGACGTAATAATATTAGTATTACTACACCTGCAAAGTTCCACAGTGATTCATATAAAAATGTAGGATGATAATATATACCATCAATACGCATTTGATTAATAATCCAATCCGGTAAAAACATATTTTCTAAAAAAGAACGTGACACTTCTCCTCCATGAGCTTCTTGGTTCATAAAGTTTCCCCAACGTCCAATTGTTTGCCCAATTAAAAGACTTGGTGCCACAATATCTGCAACTTTTAAAAATGATTTATTGCGTTTTCTTGTAAAAACATAGGCTGTAATAAATGAGGCAATCAACGCACCATGTATCGCCAATCCCCCCTCCCATACTTGAAGGATTTTACTAGGATTTTCAGCATAATACTCCCATTTAAATAACACATAATATAGACGCGCCCCTAAAATTGCTAGCGGTACTGCCCAGATTAATAAATCTGTTAGAAAATCCTGATGAAATGACCGTTTGACCATTTCACGTTGCGCAACAATAAACGCTAGCACAATGCCGAACGCAATAATGACTCCGTACCATCGTACTGCAATCGGTCCAATTGAAATTGCAATGGGATTAATTGCTTCAAGTAATAAATTCATGTTGTACCCCTTCCAGACTTCCTAAATTTAATATGTAGAATGTTCATTTTGACTAATAACATCGTTTAAACGATTGGAGAATTCCTCTGCTGCATTGAAACCCATTCGCTTCAAACGATGGTTCATGGCTGCTACTTCTATAATAACTGCTAAGTTTCGACCAGGTCGAACGGGAATAGTGAGTTTGGTCAAATCTGTTTCTATAATTTTCATTTTTTCATCTTCTAGTCCTAAACGATCATACGTCTTCTGTTCATCCCAATTCTCTAATTCAATTACAAGAGATATTCGTTTAAAGCTACGTATTGCACTTGCACCAAACAAAGTCATAACATCAATAATGCCCAGACCACGAATTTCAAGTAAATGTTCAATCAGTTTAGGAGCATTTCCAACAAGCGTATTTTCTGTTTCTTGTCTAATTTCAACACAATCGTCAGCAACTAATCGGTGCCCTCTTTTTACAAGCTCTAGAGCAGTCTCACTTTTACCAACACCACTTTTCCCTGTAATTAATACGCCAACACCATAAATATCGAGAAGCACTCCATGTACTGCCGTAGTAGGTGCTAGTTTACTTTCTAGAAAGTTTGTCAGTAAACTCGAAAAACGTGTGGTTGCCATTTTGGCTGTAAGGACTGGAACATGTTCTTCATTTGAAGCGATTTTCAATTCTTGCGGCACTTTCAAACCATGCGAAATGATAATCGCTGGTGTATCAGGTGAACATAGTTTCTGCATGCGTTCCACTCGTTCATGAGGCAATAACATATCGTAAAAAGAAAGTTCTGTTTTTCCAAGTAACTGTACACGGTTTGCTGGATAGTGTGTGAAATATCCGGCCATTTCTAAACCCGGGCGTGATATATCGCTGACAGCAATATGTTTGCCGACACCTTCTTGACCACTAACAAGGGTTAAATCAAATTTTTCCATTACATCTTTTGTAGTAACTTGCACTAAAAAACACCTACTTTCTTCGAAATTCAAATTACCTTTATGTCCTTTATTTTAGCATGCACTCTGAAAAATGAAATGAATTTCTCTTATTAATACAGCTTTTCAGTTATTTACTCTATGTCACTTATAGCTTTGTCATAGAGATTCCTATTTTCTTTTAGGAATTTACGTTTCAATGTTATTTGCTTAAAGTTATTTTATCTCTATAATAATACGATACATGAAGTCTATAATTTAAGGTATGAAACAAAGAAAAGGGGTCTGTTATATGGTTCGAATCGGGATAATTGGTACAAATTTCATTACTGAAAGATTACTTGAAGCTGCAGAGGGTGTCGAAGATTTTAAACTAACAGCAGTTTATTCTCGAACAATTGAGCAGGCTGAACAATTCTCAAACAAATACGGAATAAACCTACTATTTACAAACCTAGAAGAAATGGCAGTTAGTGAAGAAATTGATGCGGTATATATTGCATCTCCTAATTCATTTCATTCTGAACAAGCTATTTTATTTTTGCGAAATGGCAAACATGTTTTATGTGAAAAACCATTAGCAGCGAATGTATACGAAGTAACGACAATGATTCAAGCTGCAAAAGATCATCAGGTTCTATTAATGGAAGCCATGAAATCAACATTACTTCCTGGATTCAAGGTCATTCAAGATAACCTTTATAAAATTGGACCAATCCGTAGATACTTTGCCAGCTATTGTCAGTATTCATCTCGTTATGATAAATACAAAGAAGGCATTGTACTCAATGCTTTCAATCCAAAGTTTGCAAATGGGGCTTTAATGGATCTTGGCGTTTATTGTTTATATCCACTTATAACATTATTCGGTGAACCAATTGAAGTGAAGGCAACTGGCATTATACTTGATTCAGGTGTGGATGGTGAAGGTAGCGTAGTTTTAAGCTATGACGATAAAGATGCGGTTGTCATGTATTCCAAAATATCTAATTCTTCTTTACCGAGCGAAATTCAAGGCGAAGAAGGAACCATGATTATTGACAAAATAAACTCGCCTGAAAAAGTTGAAATCCACTACAATAACGGAACTTTTGAACAATTAACTATCAATCAATCACATCCCGTTATGTATTATGAAGTAAAAGAATTTATTGATTTAATAAACGCAGGGAAATTGGAATCCGATATAAACTCACATGATAACTCCTATACAACCATGTTAGTTGTTGATAAAGTACGAGCTGAATTAGGTATTGTATATCCGAATGATAAAATTGAACTTTAAAAAATGAATTGAACGACTAAAATAAAACTTTATAGAATTTCTCCTTCGCCTCTTAAGGTAAAAAGAAAAAGAAAAAACCCCGAATCTAGACATTTTTTCAATGTCTGAGATACGGGGCATTTTTATTTACTATATATACCCTTCTTTATTCAGAAGAGATGTAACGAACTAGAATTGATCCTGTTTTGGCTTCACCCTTAATGTAGAGAGGAGCTGTTGTTGAACCCTCAATATCTTTTGTAAAACGAATATTTTTTTGCAAGAAATGCTCTTGTTCATTTATCCGAGTTACATCAGATAATGCCACATCCATTTTACCAAAGTTCGAAGCTATTTCACCTTGTAAGCCGATAGTAGATGGTACATATATTTCTACTGTACCAGCTACCGCTCGTGCTTCAATTTTATGAGCCTCTATACTTTTCGTTGTGACGACGACGTGACCATTAACCGACTGTGCTTCAATCCCTTTTAAATAACCATCGATATAAATGCGTCCATTAATTGTTTCAGCATCAATTTTATTTCCTTTTGCCTCTTTTACTTGTATAGCACCATTCGCTGTTTGGACTTCAGCATCTTCTAGTTGAACATCTTTCAGTTCAATTTTGCCATTCGCGGTTTTGACTTTGAGACGATCCACTTCTATATGCTTACCAATAAAAGCCCCATTGAATAATCGAATAGAAATTGAATCGTACATTTGTTTTGGTACATATAAGACAACATTCACTGATGTTGTTTTCAAATCACTAATAATACGTAATTTTTGTTGATCAACGACAAATACAAATTTATCAAGGAATTCTTTCTTTGCAACTTCTTCAGAAGGCGATCGATATACTTTCACATGGCAATCTGCACGTACTTGACCATCTTGTGAAGGATAAATTTCAAACTTGCCATTGGCAAGATCTGCTGATATCTCCTTAATGTCTACATCTTCTTTCGTAAAGGTATGATGAAATTCATTTGGCTCACCAAAAGGCATTTCGAAATCAAATGATTTCATTTTCCCGACCGTGGTTTGCATGAATTGCATAAAGCGTTCACCAATCTGTGTAAAGTCGCGTTTAATGTCTTCCATAAAATCGTCTGCTTGAGAAGATGTGGTTTTCTTGTTGTGGTTTTCATCGTTTGTATGTGTTGAATGAGATTGTTTTTCAGACTGGTCTGGCGCAGCATACGTTGAATCGCTTGCTTTCGTCTTTCCATTTCCTAAAGCCTCTAGCAATATTAACGCTTCTTGAGCAGATATCGTCCCTTTTTCGACTGAATCTAAAATGCGTTTACGTTCTTCTTGCATATTTTTGGCCTCCTTCAAAGCCGCTTTACGCGGAACTTTGTTCTTCTCTTATACATACGGTTTAAAAGCAAAAAAGGTTTCATTTTATCAAAACTGCTTCTTTTTTTGTCTTTCTCTTTGTTGAGGCTTTTTTTATTTGTTCATCCATGCGTTTACGGTCGCGGTCGAGTATTTGCTTTAAATAGTGACCCGTATATGACTTCTTCACTTTGGCTATTTCTTCAGGAGTTCCTACAGCTAAAATCTCTCCCCCTTTATCGCCACCTTCAGGACCTAAGTCAATTACATAATCCGATGTTTTAATAACGTCTAAGTTATGCTCGATAACTAATACCGTGTCCCCGTTTTCCACTAATCTCTGTAACACTTCAAGTAAACGTGCAATATCATGTGCATGTAATCCGGTTGTCGGCTCATCTAATATATAGAAGGACTTTCCATTCGAGCGTTTGTGTAATTCAGAAGCCAATTTTACACGTTGTGCTTCACCACCTGATAACGTCGTTGCCGGTTGACCCAGTTGCATATATCCTAATCCAACATCGACGATTGTTTGAAGTTTACGGCTAATCTTTGGAATGTTTACAAAGAATTTAAGTGCATCTTCAACAGTCATTTTTAATACGTCCGCAATATTTTCTCCTTTATACTTCACTTCTAGTGTTTCACGGTTGTAACGCTTTCCATTACAAATTTCACACGGAACATATACGTCAGGTAAGAAATGCATTTCAATTTTAATAATGCCGTCTCCTCGGCATGCTTCACAGCGCCCACCTTTAACGTTGAAACTAAACCGGCCTTTTTTGTAGCCTCGTACTTTCGCTTCGTTCGTTGATGCATAAACATCACGAATATCATCGAAAACGCCTGTATATGTGGCTGGATTTGATCTTGGTGTTCTCCCAATCGGTGATTGGTCAACATCAATAACCTTTTCAAGCTGTTCGATACCAGTCACTTCTTTATGTTGTCCTGGTTTTGTTTTAGCACCATTTAACTTTTGTGCGAGTGATTTATGCAAAATTTCATTGATTAACGTACTTTTCCCTGAACCTGATACACCCGTAACAGCAGTAAAGATACCAAGCGGGATATCCACCGCAACATTTTTTAAGTTATTTTCCGTCGCCCCTTTAATCGAAATTATTCGACCATCTGGTTTTCGACGTTCTGCTGGAAGCGCAATAAATTTCTTGCCACTTAAATATTGACCTGTAATGGACTTAGTGTTCTTCATTACTTGTGTTGGTGTTCCAGCTGCCACGATTTCACCACCATGAACTCCTGCTCCAGGACCTACATCTATTAAATAATCCGCAGCCATCATCGTATCTTCATCGTGTTCAACAACAATTAAAGTGTTACCAATATCTCGCATATTTTTAAGTGTGGAAATCAGTCGATTATTATCACGCTGATGCAATCCAATTGAAGGTTCATCTAATATATAAAGTACTCCCGTTAATCGTGAACCGATTTGAGTTGCCAAGCGAATGCGCTGAGCCTCACCGCCTGATAACGTACCCGCACCCCTACTTAACGTTAAGTAATCTAAACCAACATTAAGAAGGAAACCAAGTCGTTCGTGGAGTTCACGTAAAATGAGTCGCGCAATTTGCATGTCTTTTTCAGATAATTCGAGTGATTTGAAAAATGTATCGGCCTCTTGAATAGAAAATGCCGTTACTTGTCCGATATGAAGTGATGCAACTTTTACAGCTAATGTTTCCGGCTTTAAGCGATATCCCTTACATGTTGGACATGCTTGTTTGGCCATATACTTTTCCATTTGATCTCGAATATAATCCGAAGACGTTTCTTTATAACGACGTTCGATATTTGTTAAAACACCTTCAAAATATATTTCATTATCTCGAACTTGTCCGAAATCATTTTCGTATCGGAATCGAATTTTATCTGTACCGGATCCATGAATAATTTTATCTATTTGATCTTTTGGCAACTTGTCAACAGGCTTATTCATATTTATTTTATAATGCTTGCATACGGCAGCTAATAGTTGTGGATAGTATTGCGAACTTGTTGGTTCCCACGGGGCAATAGCACCGTCGTTTAACGATTTTGACCAATCAGGTATGACAAGTTCTTGGTCAACCTCTAGCTTCGTACCAAGACCATCACATTCAGGACACGCACCGAAAGGACTGTTAAATGAAAACATACGTGGTTCTAGTTCACCTATTGAAAATCCACAAATAGGACAAGCATGATGTTCACTAAACAACAATATCTCGTGTTCCATGACATCAATTAATACACGTCCATCTGCAAGTCTCAGTGCAGATTCCAAAGAATCAGCAAGTCTTGCGGCGATATCTTCTTTTATTACAACCCGGTCAATAACAATTTCAATATCGTGCTTTTTATTTTTATCTAAATTAATATCGTCATCTAAATCCATTAAATCACCGTTTACTCGAACACGTACATAGCCTTGCTTTTTCACATCTTCTAGCATTTTAGCGTGGGTCCCTTTTCGACCAGAGACAATTGGTGCTAAAATTTGCATACGTGTACGTTCAGGGAATTCCATTAAACGATCAACCATTTGCTCGATAGTTTGGGAAGAAATTTCCACTCCATGATTGGGACATATTGGCTTTCCTACACGAGCAAATAATAAACGTAAATAATCGTAAATCTCGGTTACAGTACCTACTGTAGAGCGTGGGTTTCTACTTGTCGTTTTTTGATCGATAGAAATTGCAGGCGACAAACCTTCAATTACATCCACATCGGGCTTGTCCATTTGCCCTAAAAACTGACGTGCGTAGGCTGATAACGATTCGACATAACGTCTTTGCCCCTCTGCATAAATGGTATCGAAAGCGAGTGATGATTTACCAGAACCAGACAACCCTGTCATAACGACAAGCTTATCTCGTGGAATGGTTATATCTATATTTTTTAAATTATGTGCACGTGCACCTTGTATACGAATTTCTTGTTTTTTCAATTCGCTTCACCCTTCCGCTTTCAGTTCCAAAATCGTGTCGCGAAGTTCGGCAGCGCGTTCAAAATCGAGCGCCTTCGCTGCGTCCTTCATTTCTTTTTCTAGCGTTAACAACAGCGACTTTTTCTCATCTTTCGTTAACTTCTTACCTTTTGTCACTTTTTCCATATAACTAGATGTTTCTTCTGCATTATGAGATGCACGAATAGTATCGCGAATTTTCTTTTGAATGGTTTTAGGTGTAATTCCATGTTTCTCGTTATACTCGATTTGAATGTTACGACGTCGATCTGTTTCTCCAATCGCTTTCGTCATCGAATCCGTCATGCGGTCAGCATACATGATGACATGTCCATTTGCATTTCGAGCAGCACGTCCCATTGTTTGAATGAGTGAGCGTTCAGAACGTAAAAACCCTTCTTTATCTGCATCTAATATGGTTACGAGCGACACTTCTGGTATGTCTAACCCTTCTCTCAGCAGATTGATTCCAATCAATACATCATAAACTCCCATTCGAAGTTCTCGAATAATTTCAATCCGTTCAAGTGTTTTTATTTCTGAGTGTAAGTAGTTTACTTTGATTCCAATTTCTTTTAAGTAATCGGTCAAATCTTCAGACATTTTTTTCGTTAATGTGGTAACAAGCACACGTTCATTACGTTCTGAACGTTGACGAATTTCATCAATTAAATCATCAATTTGTCCCTCACTAGGGCGAATATCGATTGTAGGGTCTAACAGTCCTGTTGGTCTAATAATTTGCTCAACCATCTCTGGTGTGTGTTCCAATTCATAGGCCCCTGGTGTGGCTGAAACGAAAATTGCTTGACTCATATGCCCCTCAAATTCTTGGAATGTTAACGGTCGATTATCCATTGCAGACGGTAAACGGAAGCCATGTTCTACTAACATTTTCTTACGTGCTTGGTCACCGTTGAACATCCCTCTCACTTGCGGTAATGTCACGTGGCTTTCATCGATCACCATTAAGAAGTCATCTGGGAAGTAATCAAGCAATGTATAGGGTGTGGCCCCTGGCTCTCTGAGTGTTAAATGTCGTGAATAGTTTTCAATCCCTGAACAAAAGCCCATCTCTCTCATCATCTCTAAGTCGTACCGAGTACGTTGCTCCAACCGCTGTGCTTCTAATAACTTATCCTCACTGCGAAGAACCTTTAGTTGTTGTTCTAATTCAATTTCAATGTTTTCAATTGCTTTTAACAATTTTTCTTCACGAGTAACAAAGTGGGAATTAGGGAAAATCGCAACATGTTCACGTTCACCGATGATTTCACCAGTTAAAGCATCCACTTCCCGAATTCGATCAATTTCGTCCCCGAAAAATTCAATTCGTATACAGCGCTCATCTCGAGAAGCTGGGAAAATTTCAACAACATCTCCACGTACACGGAACTTTCCACGCATAAAGTTTATATCATTTCGTTCATATTGGATGTCCACTAGTCGACGAAGCAATTGATTGCGTTCGATTTCCATACCCATTCGTAGTGATAAGACCATCTCGCGGTATTCTTCAGGATTACCCAACCCGTATATACATGAAACAGATGCGACTATTAAGACATCCTCACGTTCGAATAAAGCCGACGTCGCAGAATGACGTAGCTTATCAATTTCTTCATTAATGCTGGAGTCTTTTTCAATATACGTATCAGTTTGAGGCATATAAGCTTCCGGTTGATAGTAATCGTAGAAACTAACGAAATACTCCACCGCATTATTAGGAAAGAACTCTTTAAACTCACTATACAGTTGTCCAGCAAGTGTTTTATTATGGGCCATGACCAGTGTAGGTTTTTTTATTTCTGTTACTACATTAGAAACGGTAAATGTCTTGCCAGTACCCGTCGCACCGAGCAAAGTTTGATATTTTCTACCTTCTTCTATTCCCTTTAATAATTCACGAATCGCCTGTGGTTGGTCTCCATCTGGTTTATAAGGAGCCTGCAAATCAAAAGATTGTTCCATGGTTTCCTCTCCTTATTAAAAGCGTAAATGTCTATTTTATCTGTGTTAAATTATTTTTATTTATTGTTTATATTTTATCATATTCCCCAATTGAATACGAACAAAAAGCGAACGTATGTTTTTTTGAAAGAAAAGTGGAGAGCGCCAGTGTTGAGCTCGACACTGGCTAGAAGAAACGACTCGGAAACCTGTTTGCGAATGAGTATAGGAAGGAAACCAAAATGCAGGGCTAAGAAATCTTGTTGCGACTCCTTCATCAGCCACACCCTATTTGCCCAAGATTAGGTGCGGGCTGGCGGTCGGAACTAGACTAAAGAAACTAAAAGTTGGGCTTGATCGACACCTGTGATGGAACCTACAACATGAAAAGCGAAAGCCCCTTATTAGTTCAACTTCAGAACTAGACATAAAGAAAATCCGCTCTTCGAAAAGAGCGGATGAATCACATGTCTATAGAAATACTTATTACACACTATCTTGATGCAATTGACGTAGTTCGCTTGCATACGTTACAAATGACCCCTCATCTTTTTGATCGAGCGCACCATCAATCAAGGTAAGCAAGCGTTCTTTTCGTTGCTCTCGATGTACATGATTTAAAAACAAATCCATGTAGATATCGTTCAACAGTTTTTCCGCTTCACTAACGGTTTGATTTCGCCCCATCGCTTTTAGAAAATCAGCATATGAATAGTACTTATCCATTGCAATCACCTCGGATGCCTTTTATCTATTATAATTAATAATACTATAAATTTGCAAATGTTTTTTCTGAAAATTCCCTATAATTTATTTTCTTCTAAATATTTTTAATTATTAATAAAATAATATTGCATAATCCCAATATTTCTCTACAATAGAATTTGTAGTCTAAAATAGGGGATGTGACTTATGGATAAAAACTGTTCAGCAGCATCGAATTACCTTGTTTCATTCAATACAATTGCACTTGTACCAATTCGAATTGAGAATAAACTTTACACCCGAGTACTAGAAAATCATACTGAATTTCTAGTAAAAATGAAGCCAAGTTCCATTATTAAAAAATCGCTTATTTTTTATGGTAATACGTTTAAACAAGCTACATTTTTTTCTCGCGAAGCGATTGGGCGTGTACACAAAACACCTCTTTTGATTTCGCGTGATTATGGAGTTCCTTTAGTAATGTTTCCGACTCTTTCTGCAGAATCTGAAGGGAATATTTGGATTTCTTTTTCTGCTGTCAAATGGTTTTCTCTTGACTCTCACAAACAATGTTTAGTGCATTTCACCAACTCAATTGTTCTCCCGGTAAATGTATCTCGTTCAACGATGTACAGACAATATTCGCTTTCCCATTTCCTTGCAGATGAATTCCAAAATAGGAGCAATAAAATTGACCATCCTTTTTCTCAGTCAATACTTATGTCACCTAATAAAAAAACTAAAAGATAGTACATATATTTTTTAAGCCCTTTGTTTTTTGAGAGGGCTTTTTTTACTTTCGCTTCCCCTTTCTTTCCCTATATCTATATCAATTCACTTGTTTTGCAATCGACAAATACACACCAAGTAGCTCCTCTACCCTATTACGCAAGCGCACATTTAAATATCGACGATGTTCTTCATACCCACTATGATAAAAAACATATTCCGTAAAAGTGTCATCGCGATTGCCACGAATGACTTTCATATTATGTTGACGCAAATACAATTTAGTATCTTTCACATCACGTTGTGCTACTTTTACGGCATGATTAATCATCGCAACATAAGGTTTCTTCAATTTGAAGGAACCTTTTTCCACAGATTCTCGGTCGTGCTCTAAAATGGTTAACACCATGGGCAAATAAATCATTTTCTCGAAATAAGGTAAACTTTTGGATGGAATGAGTGGCATCTTCCTGCCTCCTTAAAGAACATTTGTTCGTATTTTATATTTTACGCTCATTTTAAGAAATTACAAGTGGGAATTTAGGGGATTTTTCATTAAAAGCCTTGCTATATCTCACTTCAGGTTAACTTGAATATGAGATAGATAGAATTGTCCAACCTAAAAAGACACAAAAAAACCGGGCAAAGTACGCCCGGTCCTTTAAGAAGGGTAACCATAGAAACCCGTTTATTTCCGCTACAGTGGACGCTTTTCACGTGCTTGGCTTCAGTCTCCTCTTCACTGCAAAGACACTGGCTTTTGGGCAGCATCTTTCCTGCGGGGCCTTCAGCTCAAGCTTTTCCCGCAGAAGTCGCCACCTGCGATTCAATCAACTAGTTTGAATTTATCCATCATTGCAACAAATTCTATTTTTAGTCACAATTATTTGAAATATTGAGCGATACACAGCTAGAAGGAATACTTCTTCTACCCTATTTCTAAAAAGAGAAATACTTGCTCAAAATACCAGAATTTCAGTGTTCATCATGCAAACCACTGTTCTGCAATCCCTTCTTTTTAAGTTGTATTTTCTTTTATGATCCATTCGAAAACATTTACTTGATTGAAGCGGAAGGCGAAAAAAGCATGTGCTCCTGCGGTTACTCGTCGCAATGACAGTTCGTCCAATATCTTTCCTACGGGATTAGCGGGACAGGTGAGACCCCGCAGTGGAGCGCTAAGTGGAACAAAGGCTAAGAACGTCACATCATGTGACAACGCCTTTGTGACCAACATCGTGTTGGCCTGAGGAGGCTCTCCGCCTGGAGCGCAAATCAGCGGTATCATACTAGAACCTACTCCTTAAAATACCGGGAATACTGGATTCATGGCTCACTAAATTTATATGCTTTCTTATTTTGTAAAAAAACCACCTCACAAGGAGATGGCTTTAAATTATTTAGGTGATTTCCCTTTAAAAACAAAGGCTGCTATCAAAAAGAAAAATCCAGATGTAGCAATTAGCGGAATATGTTCATTCCAAACTCCAAACAATGTTGAGGCTAACGATAACACTGCAACGGTTCCTGCAAACATGCGTGTTTGTAGTCGTGCGCGCTCTACTTGCTCTCGTGTATCTCGTACTTGGATATATTCGCGCATTCGTGTCGGTTCTTCTAAAAAAGTTAGAATCTTTTGTGGGAGGGAACGTAATGGACCAACCGCATTTAAAGCAAGACGCAGCAAATCTTCTTTTGAAAATGATTTTTCTCCACCTTTTTGTGTCGTTGCCCATTCCAAAACGCGTGGTCGGGCAATAGCCAGTAGATCAACCTTTGGATCAAGAACGTGGAGAACACCAATAAGCGTTGAAACAGCTCGTCCAAAAAAGGCAAATTCTGCAGGAAGTTGCACAGGTTGTGTACGAACAATTCCTTTTATATCATCTAGTAATCGATCCACAACAAAGCTATCCATTTGTGTTAATTCTTCCGATTCATAAGCTGCAACTACTCGTGAAATTGCGTCAGCGAGTATTCGACGATCCGCTTGAGGCAACAAGAACCGTAATTCTTCTAAACCATCTAATACTTGCTCGTATTGTTTAAAAATGATCCCTTCGACGACTTTCAATACAGAACGTGCTTCATCTGTAGTAATGGATCCTACCATCCCAAAATCAATTAATACAATCGTACCATCTGGCTTAATTAGTATATTTCCGCCGTGAGGATCAGCATGAAATTGTCCGCCGTTTAATACTTGTTCTAAAAATAACTGGAATAATCGCTCCGATAAATCGCGACGATCTATTCCATTCGCGTCAATAAATGCAAGATCAGTGATACGTGCTCCTTCAATCCATTCCATTACAAGGACACGACGTGTAGAAAATTCATCATAATAAACAGGAAAACGAACACCAGGCATCGCTTTAAAACGATCGGAAAAACTACGACCATTACGCAATTCCTGCAAAAAATTAAG
This sequence comes from Paenisporosarcina antarctica, assembly GCF_004367585.1. Classification (GTDB taxonomy): domain Bacteria; phylum Bacillota; class Bacilli; order Bacillales_A; family Planococcaceae; genus Paenisporosarcina; species Paenisporosarcina antarctica. The sequence goes on along the minus strand of NZ_CP038015.1, from coordinate 933,428 downwards.
CTCTGCACCAATCGTATCAACCATTTCGTTATACAATAAGTTAAAATCAATTTGTTTACCAAATGCCGTAAAGCGTTTGGCTAACCAAATGACAATTTTCATTGCACGGAAATCAGAGCGTAAAATACGATCAATATCTGGGCGTTGAATTTTAACAGCTACAGGTGTGCCATCTTTTAACATACCTTTGTAGACTTCGCCAATAGATGCAGATGCGACCGGTTTATCAGATAAATTTGTGACATAATCGGTATGTGACGTATTCCACTCTTCTTCTAGAAGAGCAATGGCTTTCATTCTAGGAACAGCAGGCACACGATCTGTTAATCCTTCTAGTTCTTCTATAAATGAAGGCGGCATAATGTCAGCACGTGTGGATAAAAACTGCCCCATTTTAATCATTAGCCCGCCTAGTTTAAGCGCAGTACGTTTGTATTCTTTCGCTTGTTTTGTCACAAGACGTTCCCATTTTTCGTTTACTACAGGTGTAAAACGTCCTTTATATCGACGCTGAAAAAGCGTTACTTGTGTGAAAAATTTTACGGACATCCAGACAATGCGATAAATCCGATAGATTGCTAAACGATCCATTTCGAGAGCCTCCCTTGAATTCATTATAGAGAGAGATGGTAACAACGTCCAAATAGTGATATGTTTTGTAAGAGAAAAAATTTCTATATTGTGAACAACATAAGGAGGAATTATTATGGAAGCCATTCGCTACGAACAAAACGGAAATTTAGCCATCGTCACATTAAACCGACCTGATTCTATGAACGCCTTTAACTATGAAATGCTGCGTGATCTTGGTCATATAGCAGAGTCCATTCGTATTAATCCAGACATTCGCGTTGTTATTTTCACAGGTTCTGGAGAAAAAGCATTTAGCGTTGGGGCAGACTTAAAAGAGCGGAAAACATTAACTGAGCAACAAGTAAAACGTAATATCTATAAAATAGGGGAAGTGTTTTCAACAATTGAAAACTTACCTCAACCTACGATAGCTATGATGAACGGTTACGCATTTGGTGGAGGAATGGAACTAGCGCTTGCGTGTGATTTCCGCATCGCAGCTGACCATGTTGTACTCGGTTTAACCGAAACGAGCTTAGGAATTATTCCAGGAGCAGGTGGTACTCAGCGTTTACCTCGCTTAATTGGAGAAGCAAAAGCATTAGAATTAATCTTAACTGCTCGTCGATTAAAAGCGGAAGAAGCTTTGTCTTATGGTATTTTGACAAAAGTGGTTTCAGAGAATAGTTTACTAGACGAAACAGGAAAATTTGCTGATATGATGCTTGCGAACGGACCGATTGCCTTGCAACAAGCGAAATTTGCTATTAAACATGGCATGAACGCTGACTTGCATACTGGTTTAAATATTGAACGTAAAGCTTATGAAATAACCATTCCAACAGAAGACCGCGTTGAAGCATTAATTGCTTTTGGTGAAAAACGCAAACCTATGTTTAAAGGAAAATAACAAAAAGCCGCAAAGTGACGCCTGTTACTTATATAAATGTCTGTAAATAAATCCTTATAGCCGAATGAAGTAATACTTAACAGCCCAAGAATAAAATTGTAGTACTTACCTTTTAAATCACTAAGTATCCTTAGATATAATGTTTGGATTTTAACTTTCCCTAATAAATAAGACTGCGGAAAAGTCCAAAAATATTAAGGAAATATATTCATAAAGACAAAAAAGAAGCTAATTACCTATATTTAGTAGGTGATTAGCTTCTTTATCTTTTAAATAGATTTTTTTGTATTTTCACCAACTTTAAGCTAGTGCTTGCTCTAAATCTTCAAGTAAATCTTCTATATCCTCGATACCGACAGAGATACGAACTAACCCGTCAACAATCCCTAATTCTTGACGACGCTCTGCAGGAATTGAAGCGTGCGTCATTTGAGCTGGAACAGAAATTAAACTTTCAACTGCCCCTAGACTTTCAGCTAATGTGAAATAACGTAATTTTTTCAATAATTGCGTTGTTTTTTCAGTGCTTCCCACGTCAAACGAAATCATCCCACCAAAACCGGTCGTTTGTTTCTTCATAACGTCATGGCCCGTATGAGTTTCTAAACCAGGATAATACACTTTTCCTACTGCATCATGTGCTACTAAGAACTCGGCAATACGAATCGCATTTGAATTGGTTTCTTCCATACGAATACCTAGTGTTTTCAATCCACGAATAAGTAACCATGAATCTTGTGGCCCTAAAATCGCACCCACTGAGTTTTGGACGGTATGCAAGTCTATCGCTAACTCTTCTGTCGCAACAACAACTAAACCAGCCACAACATCACTGTGACCACCAATATACTTCGTTGCACTATGCAAAACAATGTCTGCACCAAGTGAGATCGGTTGTTGCAAGTAAGGCGTCATGAATGTACTATCAACAATTGTTAATAATCCTTTTGATTTCGCGAGTTTTGAAATTTCTGCGATGTCCGTTACTTTCAATAAAGGATTGGTCGGTGTTTCTAAAAAGACTGCTTTCGTGTTTTCTTGAATTGCCGCTTCTACTTCAGCAGCATTTGAAGAATCGACAAATGTTGATTCAATACCGAAACGATTTAATACTTTTGTCATGACACGGTATGTACCACCGTATACGTCGTCTGTCATGACAATATGATCGCCCGCATTAAATAACATCATCACAGAACTGATAGCTGCCATTCCTGATCCAAAAGCAAAGCCTGCATGGCCGCCCTCTAAATCACTAATTAATACTTCAAGTGCATGACGAGTTGGATTACCTGTACGTGAATATTCGTATCCACGGAAATCGCCAACAGCATCTTGTTTATACGTGCTTACTTGGTAAATCGGAGTAGAGACGGCTCCTGTTGTTTCATCTCCAACGATTCCGGCGTGAATTAATTTCGTTTTAAGTCTCATTTTAAATCGTCCTCCTTTAATAACTCATAGACATTTTGACTTAAGTAACGTTCACTTGAGTCAGCAAAAATAGTTACAATATGACTGCCCGGTTTGGCAACTTTCGCTTCTTCTAGAGCAGCATAAAACGCGGCTCCTGAAGAACTGCCAACAAGAAGACCTTCTTCTTTAGCCAACACTCGTAGTTTTGCAAAAGCATTCTTATCAGTAACGGTATGAATGGCGTTAAAATACTCTTTGTCCATATAGGCTGGCAAAAATTCCATGCCTATGCCTTCCGTATAATGTGAACCTGGGTCTCCTCCATTTATAATGGATCCTTCGGGTTCAACAATTACCGTCTTAATATTAGAATCCTGGCTTTTCAAATACGTTGAAGTGCCCATAAATGTTCCACCAGAACCTGCTCCTGCGACAAAGACGTCAATTTGACCGTCTAAATCACGCCAAAGTTCAGGTCCCAATGTGTGAACGTAAGTTTCCGGGTTTGCTGGGTTGGAAAATTGTGACGGTGAAAAAGCACACGGGGTTTCTTTTACGAGCTCCTCAGCTTTTTTAATGGCACCTTTCATTCCAAGTTCAGTCGGTGTATTTACTATTTCAGCACCAAGTGCACGCATTAATGTTTGTTTTTCCATACTGAATTTTTGTGGAACAACAAATTTAACTATGTAGCCTTTACCGATTGCGGCTAAAGCTACACCGATTCCTGTGTTACCTGCTGTAGGCTCTATAATTGTTCCACCTGGTTGCAGTTTACCCGATTCCTCAGCATCTTTTAATAAAGACACTCCTAAACGATCTTTTACACTACCACCTGGGTTCATAAACTCAAGCTTAGCAAAAATACGACAGTTATTTGGAATGTCGATATTTTTAATTTCTACGACTGGAGTATTCCCAATCAGTTCATGAACGCTACCGTATACATTCATTATGCTTCCTCCGCAAATACCGTACGCCACTCATCTTTCTTCGCTAACATATCGCGTGCGATGTCTTTTGCTCCTTCTAAACTGTGGTTAGCAGCCCATCCACATTGCAACACATTACAAGCTGGAACTTCAGTTGCTTGCAAAACATCTTCCAATGTTTTTTCTAAAATGATTAAGATTTCTTCGTAGTTGTCGTGATTGATAACGGCCAAATAAAATCCAGTTTGGCATCCCATTGGACTCATATCTACCACTTTATCTGTATGGTTACGGATGTTTTCAGCCATTAAATGCTCAATAGAATGTAACCCAGCCATTTCCATATGTTCTTTATTTGGTTGTTTAAAACGAATATCATATTTTAAAATTTCATCGCCATTTATGCCTAGTTTTTGTCCTGCTAATCGTACATATGGAGCTATTACTTTCGTATGGTCCAAGTTAAAACTTTCAACATTCATCTGTTTCATCGGTTCCACTCCTTATTTTTTAATTGCATCCATTAGCCACACAAAGTCATTCATCTGTTCAAATTGAACAGTAAATCCTGCTTTTTCAAATGTTTCTGTAAGAATAGGAATCGTAGTGTAGTATTCACGTTCCAAGTCGTCTGCTACATTGTTAAAACCACGTGCACGTTCTTTTGAAATCTGAGCTTGTTTTGCTTCTTCAGACGTAAATACTGTGTCTGCAAATACAATTTTACCACCAATAGGTAGTAAACTAGCATATAAGGATAAAGCTTTTTCTTTATCAGGATCTTTTAAATGGTGAAATACATACGTACTAACAAACGTATCGACTTTTTGAGGTGCCTCAAAAACTAATAAATCACCATCTACTATCGTCAATTCAGGAAACCGTTTCGCTGTTACAGTGCGCATCGCAGCATTTGGTTCGATGCCAATAACCGAATAACCGGCTGCTATTAACTTCGCCGTTAAATTGCCAGTACCTGTACCAAATTCAACAACCGTACCAAAAGATTTTTTTGCAACTGCCAAAAGAATTTCATCATATTTTGTAAATACATCACGATATTCAGGATCTTTGCCAGAAACTGACTCATCATAAGAATGTACCCACTCATCAAATATTTCTACGAATTCACGCCCCATAGTAAATTCTCCTTTTTATATATATTATTCCAACCTGTTTACTTGGTATTAGGTTAATAGACTTATTTATAACATAGTTTATTCTTTTTTTCTACCCTCAAATCGTAAACGACCCCTTTCTATTTACGAAAGGGGTCGTTATTAAAAAATGATTAGAAATTCTAAAACTTATTAATAAATACATGTCCTACTCCATCGTTTAACTAACATCACTTCATAAATATTTGTCAAACCAATCCGTAATTTGTTTAAGCCTTGCATAACGTAAATTAGGATAGCCAGTGCGTGACAAGTTGTGGTCAGAGTCTGGGAAACGTACAAAGCCAGTTTCTTTCTTCATTTGTTTCAACGTGATATAAAGTTGCTCTGCTTGTTCGATTGGACAACGGAAATCTTTTTCACTGTGCATAATTAATAAAGGCGTTTCAATATTTTTGGCATATTTCAGTGGAGAATGGTCCCACAACTTTTCCACGTCTGTCATATCTGCCCCAATTTGCCAATCGCTGAAATAATAACCAATATCAGAAACACCAAAGAAACTGACCCAGTTCGAAATGGAACGCAGTGTAACAGCTGCTTTAAATCGATTTGTATGACCGACTATCCAGTTCGTCATAAAGCCACCGTAACTTCCACCCGTTACACCAAGACGACTTTCGTCTATCCAGGTATTTTCGGATAAAACGAAGTCCAAGCCTGCCATAATATCTTCATAGTCGCCACCCCCATAATCGTCTCGAACAGCATCTACAAATTGTTGGCTATAACCGTGACTTCCACGTGGATTTACATACAAGACTCCATACCCTTGTGCTGTTAAAAGCTGAAGCTCATGGAAAAATGTATTGGCATACATTGCGTGTGGACCACCATGAATCTCGACAATTAACGGATACTTTTGTCCTTCTACATAACCTGTTGGTTTCATTAACCAACCATGAACGTCCCACTCTTTTGCCCCTTTGTAAACAATAGCTTGCGCTGGAATAAGTTCTACTTCGTTTTCAAATGACGCATTGAATGAAGTTAAAGCTTGTCGTTCACCCGTAGCGATTGTATGTAGATAGAGTTCGCCGACTTTCGTTGGATTTGAAATAGTAACGAGCGCAAACTCACCAGATTTCGCTACATCATAACCATATATATGTTCATCGTCACCCGTAGCTGGATACATTTCTCCTTCTAAAGAAGCAGCATATAAACGTACGTCACCCATTGTTGAAACTTGGAAATACAGATGATTATCCTTCGTCCATACAACGCTTGGTGCATTTGATCCTTGTTGATGATCTGCAACGACATAATCTCCCACTGGAGCATCAATGCCTTCGGTCAAAACCTCCCGTGAACCTGACTCTATATCGTAGACATAAAGTTCCGTATGTGTCGCATTCTTGTAAGTTCCTTCACTCCCTACAAACGCTAACTTCGCATCATCAAATGAAAACGCTGCTCCACCAAAATTTCCATCTTCTTCAATAATCGTCGTTTCTTGTTTCGATTCTACATCTACCAAATACAACGGTTGACGGAATTCAAAATCTTGATTTTCAGAACGGTTAACACTGAATACGATTTTCGTTCCATCTTGAGAAATAGCGTGCAAGGCATACGAATAATTACCTTCTGTAAATTGTGTCACTTCACCCGTTTGAGTATTAATGACGCCAATATGCTTATAGGTATCTTGAGGAAGTAAACCCGTACCATCCATTTTGTACTTCATTTTATCCACTATATAAGGTTCAGGCTTTTTATTTTCTTCTTTTTCCGGATCGTCAGTAAAAAGCTTTCCTTCTTTTAAAGAAGCCACAAACCAAATTTTCTTTCCACATGGTGACCACAAAAAACTAGCTACACCTTTCTCTAATGATGTAACTTTGCGTGCTTCTCCGCCGTTAGTAGGTACTACATATAATTGATTTATATCTTCACGCGTGGAAAGATAAGCAAGCTCTGTTCCATCTTGAGAGTATAATGGGCTTGAAACTTTTTCTTTTCCATGTGTCCATTGCGTTACTTTTTTGGAAGCTAAATCTACATGCCATAAATTTGCTTGATATGTATTTTCTTTTTCATCAATTTTTGTTTGAACAAAAACCGCTTCTTGTTGGTTTGGCGCCAAAGTGGGCTGTGTTACCGACACCAATCTACTTAAATCTTCTATCGTCAATTTACGCTTTATCACGCTATTTCCTCCTCATTTGTCGTTGTCACATACTATCTATTTCGACAACCGTAAGAGTTTCCCTTTAATTATCAACAAATTTTTCCTATAGTAGTTGATTGTTTTCCTTCGAAATAGGTAATGACTAGTAAATAATGAGTGGGAGGGTTTACTATGTGTGCACTCGAGTTGCCAAAATTCACAAAATCATATTGGAGAAAAAAACTATCAAACAAAACATTTCCAGCATTAGATTCGGATATCACAACGGATGTTTGTATTGTCGGAGCTGGAATTGCAGGCATTACTGCAGCGTATTTACTTGCTAAAGAAGGTGTCAATGTAACGGTTATTGAAGGTAGTAAAATCGTCAGTGGGACAACAGGGTTTACGACGGCTAAAATAACTGCACAGCACGGAGTTATTTATGATGAATTAACGAAAATATTTGGTAAGACGCAAGCACGTCAGTATTTTGATGCCAATCAACATGCACTCGAACAAATAAAAGATTGGATAGACACTCTTTCTATTAATTGTGATTTTGAGGAAAGACATGCTGTTCTCTACGCACAAACTCCTGAAGGTGTTGAACAATTGAAGAAAGAGAAATCAGCTTATGACCAACTTGGGATTCCTGGTGACCTATCCACCTCCATAAATGAACTTCCATTTCCAGTTAGTGAAACATTAACATTACCTAATCAAGCACAATTTCACCCCGTCAAATATATGTATGGATTAGTTAAAGAAGCACAAAATCTAGGGGTGAATTTCCACGAAAATACGCGCGCAGCAACACTAATTCATGGGGAAAATATTCTCATTGAAACGATGGAAGGGAATAAAATTAAGACAAAACAAGTTCTAGTAACAAGTCACTTTCCGTTTAACGATAAAGAAGGACTCTATTTTTCGCGCTTGTCACCTCAACGTTCCTACGTAGTTTGTGTAAAAGTCCCTAGTGTGGACCTAGATGGCATGTATATTAATGTCGAAAAACCAACGCGCTCCATTCGAACAGCGAAAGGAGAAAAAGGGGAAAGTTATGTAATTGTCGGAGGTGAAGGACATAAGACAGGACAGCATGAAGACTCTAGTCATCAGGACTCTACTAATGACCGTTATGAAATACTAACTCAATTCGCCAAACAACATTTCGCGGTTGAGTCTATCGATAGTCATTGGTCTGCTCAAGATTATGAGACCCTCGATCGTCTACCCTATATTGGGGAAATGACGAGTGGCTTTTCTGATGTGTTTGTAGCCACGGGATTCGATAAATGGGGGATGACGAATGGAACAATTGCGGGTCTTTTACTTGCAGATCTTGCACAAAATAAATTCAATTCATATACGGGCTTATACTCACCAACTCGAACAAAAACTAAAAAAGAAGACATTAAACATTTTGTGAAAATAAACACCAATGTCGCAAAAGAATTAGTGACTGGTAAATTAAATCGTCCTTCAGACTCTGTGGATGATATAAAAAATGATGAAGGACGCATTGTGATGGTGGATAACCACAAAACAGGCGCCTATAAGGATAAAAATGGTCAACTTCACTTAGTCAAACCAACATGTACTCATTTAGGTTGTGATGTACATTGGAATGATGGGGAACGTTCGTGGGATTGTCCATGCCACGGTTCACGTTTCTCATATAAAGGGGAAGTTTTAGAAGGGCCTGCGGTGAATCCTTTGGAAAAAATGTGATTGTAAAAAAAGCCAAATCCTTTTGAATCAAAAGGATTTGGCTTTTTATCTTTCTCACTTTTTTAATGAATTATGTAACCGGATTGTGAATTAACTATTTCCCGCTACTATGTATAATGAAACATTATTTGTAATCTCACGTTTAAAATCGAAATGCATCTGTGTTCATATGTTTCAACACAACATCTACACCTTCACCCATAATTGGAAGTAAGGTACCTATCGCATAAATCATAAGCAACGAAAAAAAAGTGATTGCAATAAAATGAATTGGTTTAGTCAGAGTGCCTTTCTTGGGTATAAGCAACAAACTAAAAGCTATCTCAACGAGAACGAACCCTAACGCTGCATACTTCATGTCATCTCTCCCCTTCATAATCCACAATATTTCCGCAAATCTTTTCTCTAGTACTAGTCTACTTGAAAAAAACGTCGAAAAATGTCGAATAAGTTGGGAAAGTATTCACATTTAAAGCATAAAAACAGTAAATTCAAGAAATATATTTCCTATACAACCTTTTATTTAAAGTTCATTCACCGTATAGTAGAATTAAAGTTAGACTTGTAAAATGCGTGCAACTAAGGAGCAAACACTTATGAATAACTTTGGACACGTTATCAAACTTGAGAGAGTTAGAAAGAATATGAAACAAATAACATTAGCTCAAGGGATTTGTACGCCTTCTTATCTCAGTAAAATTGAAAATAATTCAATTGTACCAAGCCAAGAAGTAATCGAATTACTATTAAAACGACTTGAATTATCAATCAGCCAAAATAAAAATTTAAACGATGAAAGTTATCTTAAACAAATTCGGGAAATCTATTTTAATGCTGTCATGAATAAAGACCGTGAACTTGCAGCTATACAACTAAAGGAAATTAATACTGAACGTTATCTGTTCAGTGATTCAACAAACTATTATACCTATCAACTTATGGTCCTAAGATTAACCCTAATCGTGCAAGATATCCGCCATGACACAAGTGAGTTAATTATGGCATTATCTGAGCTTTCTGGGAACTTTAATGAATACCAGATGTTTTTGTTTAACTCATGTGTGGGAAGCTATTATTCATTTAAATTAGACTTTAATTCGACACTCCAAGCATATGAAAAAGCAATTACTTACTCCCAAAAGGTTAATATGGAAAAATGGGAAGAAGCTGATTTTCACTATCAACTAGGTCATTGTTACATAACGCAACAACGCTGGGTAATTTCTATTGAATACATTCAAAAATCTTTAGAGTTTTTTAAGAATGGGTTCTTCAATACACGAGTTGTTGAATGTCACTTAATGCTGGCTGTTGCTCAAGACAATTCTTATCAATATGAAAAAGCTTATCAAAATCTGTTACTCGCTCAAAAAATTGCCTCACAACTTAATTTAAAGGAACATTTCCCAATAATTACACAAAACTTAGGCAATACTGCTTCTGTTAGAGGTCATTCAGATAAAGCCATTCAATATTTTTTAGAGAGTCTTGAATCTAGAAAAGATAATGATGAAAAATTGCCTACTATTTATTCATTAGTAAAAGAATACTCAAAATTAAAGAATTCCCAGCAAATAATAAAGTGGGCTAAATTTGGCCTTTCATTAATTAATGAAAATCAGAACCCTGGTTTTGAAACATTCTCACACCATTTTAACGTTTATTTGGCTAGAGAAACAGACCAACTACTCTTTGAGAAAACAACCATAAATGCATATAATTTCTTTAGAGAGATTAAAGACTATCGTCATACTGAAAAGTACTCATTATTATTAGGCAATTTCTATTATAAAAATAGTAAATACAAAAATGCAGCGAAATACTTTGCATTATCTAATGAAAATATGTTCAAAAAAAACAAGATTTCTTGTTGGGAAGATTTATAAAATGCAAAAAACCTGTAGCTATTTCCCGAGGTCGTAGGAATAGTTACAGGTTTTTATATATATATGTCATAGACATTGGCAAGAATGTCTTTGAACGCAATGTTTAACTTGCCGTCGTATAAACTAAACAACCATGCTCGTAGTCGATATAGTAACTACTAATTTTCTGAGATGGACAAATTGATTCTACATTCTTCTGTTGATTAGCAGTTCGTTTGTTCACTTTAGAAATATTAAATCCTTCTTCTTTTATATCCACTAATAATACGTCGCCAACTTTCATATCATGATGTAAGTCATCTGTTGGAACTACTAATACATTTGATTCACTAGGGAATTCTAAAAGAACAGCTAAATCTTCTTCAAATCGATCCAATTTGTACATTCTTCCTCTAAACATAGTGAACAGCTCCCTTTTTAATGATGGTTTTGTTTGCTGAAAGTTATTAGTTGCTAAATATTTGTAATAAATTTAAAATTCGAAGAATAGAAATATTAATTGTTTAATTAGTTACAATATAATCATAATTCGTTAAGATGGAATAAGGAAGATAATTAGGTTGGGAAACTTATTTCCAAAACACGCGTTTTTTTAATGATATTCACATTATGTTTCCCAACTTCAAGTAGTAGATATTGCTCAATTACTCTAGTAGTATAAAAGGTGGATATATGAATAATATAGGATTGCTCATAAAAATGTCCCGCATACAACAGAATATGAAACAAGTTAGCCTTGCTAAAGGAATCTGTTCAACGTCCTACCTAAGTAAGATTGAAAATAACCAGACCTTCCCTAGTGAAGATGTACTGCAACTTTTGTTGGATAGACTCAACCTGGATTATGAGGACATTTCTACTGAACAGGAAATTGAATTCCTATCCGAACTTTATTTGCTTTACAAAGAAGCAATTATTGATAGAAATAAAAATGACATTAAGGAAAAGCTACTATCCTACAAGGAGAGAAATTTTCTCTTTAAAGATGAGAGTAATTTCTATACGTATAATCTCTATTTATTTAGATTATATTTAATAACTGATACTGATATTGATACTGTAAAAAATCTTATGAATGCATTGGAGCAAATGCAAGAAAAGTTTGACCCTCGTCAACAATTTTTACTTAACACCAATTCTGGATTACTACTTTATGTTGATCAACAATATAAAATCTCACTTAAACATCTCGAAACTTCTTTAGAGCTTATTAGTACATTCCATCTGGATGAATGGGAAATTACTGATTTCTATAATGCCTTGAGCATTTCTTATCTTTCCAACAATCATTTGTTAAATACTATTGAATACTCAACTAAAGCTCTTAATTTTTATAAAGATAATTTAATTTTTAAAAGAGCGATTGATTGTTATATAGTCATTGGGATTGCCCAGACTATTACTTCTAAATATAAAAGTGCAGAAGAAAATTATCTACTTGCAAAAAAACTTGCAAAAGACTTAAAGTTGCAAGAATATGAAGGTATTCTAGCTCAGAATTTAGGGTTTCTATACGCTCAACAGAATAACCATTCCAAAGCCATCGATTATTATATTGAAAGTTTAAATAGCAACAAAAACACAGATGGTTACTTACTGACTATATTTTCAATTATTAAGGAATACTCTAAACAAAAAAATATAAATAAAATTCTTGAATGGTGTGGAAAAGGTTTAAGTTTATTAGATTCAGACCTTACAGATAAAAACTTTTCTTATTTTCATCACTTTAAAATTTATAGTGTTTTTCACAATAATAATCTTAAGGATGAAGACCTATTTAAGGCTTCTATAGATTTTTTTGAACATACTAAAGATTACAGACATGCAAATAAATACGCTATAAAACTAGCTGATTTATATAGTCACCACAGAAAATATAAGAATTCATCATTAATGTACCAAAAAGCACTTGAATATCAATTTTCACAAAAGTCTATTACATTTCTGGAGGAATTATAATGAAGAAAAAATTAGTAGTTACATTATTCGCTGCATTTCTTATTTTAGGTTTTGTAAACCAACAATCTACACAAGCGGAGCAGGAACGACCAAGAATCACCAGCACACCAGGTACATTTGTAACTCTTAGCTACTAACAAAAAAGCAGAAATGACTTGATTCACTTCAAGTCATTTCTGCTTTTTATTTTAATTTGTTTTGAAATTCCCTCTGAAAGTGAATTTTCAATTCGGTTAAGTTGTTTTTTCTTTTTGCCATTGATATGTAGATAAAGAGTATGAGGATAATGTTAAGTAAAGGTTGTTAGAATTTCATTTTATTTACTCACTGTAAGTTCAGTTTTAATTGATGCTTAGAAAAGCTGTTATAAACATAACACGAGAGCCACTCTGCTTATTGAGTGGCTCTCGTGTTGTTTTCAATCAAAGATTGATTTACGACTTCAATAAATGCTTTTACTTCTCGAAGTGTCGTATGTGGATTAAAAGAAATGCGTACAAATTTTCTTGCTACGTCACTTTCAAAACCGATTGCACTCATAGCAGACATCGCTTCTCCAAATCCTATTTTACATGCCGTTCCTGTCGAGATTGCAATTTGCTGACGATTACATTCAAGCATCATCCATTGCCCTTCAACATGCGGCAGGATCAACCCTTGAATAAAAGGAGATTTTGTTTCTACGTTTCCCACAAGTTGGACACCTTCGGGTAGATTGTACGACATAAATTCCTGTAAATTTGTTGCCTGTTGATAAGCATCCTGTTGCTCAGCTAACGCATATTTAGCGGCGATTGTCGCTGCTACAATGGCCGGAACATCAACTGTACCTCCACGAAATCCATTCTGATGTGTTGTGCCTTCATAAACCGATTCCCAGTGTACTGCAGGGTCTATATACACGATTCCTACTCCTTTTGGTCCACCGATCTTATGTGACGAGCAAACTGCAGATGTGACGCCAAGAGTAGTCAAGTCTAACGGAATCTTTCCGAAGCCTTGAACGATGTCACAATGAATAGGAACGCCGAATTGCTTCGCATAAGTTGCACATGCTTTAACAGGTTGAATTGCACCCATTTCAGAATTTACAAGTTGCATGACAACTAATGCCGTTTTTTGATTGACAGCTCGTTCAAATTCTTTCAAATCTAGGACTCCAAATAAGTCTACCGGAATGTAATGAATGCGGTACCCTTCCTTTTCTAACTCGTGCATAGTTGTTAGTACAGAAGCATGTTCTAGTTTCGTTGTAATGATATCTCTAAATTCTGATGGCCTTCCTCTTAAAAGAGAACGAATCGTGAATTGATTTCCTTCAGAAGCATTTGCAGTAAAGTAAACACCTTCAGCACGCCCATTAAAAAAGCGGCCCCACATTTGTTTACACGATGTTATATATTCAGCAGCCGTGGAACCTGCATCATGCAAACTTTGTGTATTCCCAAAAGCTGTCTTTGCAGCTTCTATATAGGCGTCTATTGCCTCTTTTCTCATTGGTGATGTGGCAGCTGTATCTAAATAAATCATCATCTATTCACCAAATTCCTTTCAAAATAAGATTTTCTACTTGTAATCACTTTATCTTTATGTCATTAATAGTGTCAAGACATCTGTAAACTTATCGTAAAGTTGGTGTAAACAATGTTTGATATTTGCATAATCGGCGGTGGTGTCGCAGGGTTGATGCTCGCTCACTCTCTCCCCTCTTCCATGTCCATTGCCATCCTCACAAAAGAAGATTCTTTCACTAGTAATACATCTCTTGCACAAGGCGGGATTGCAGCTTCTCTTTCTCCCTATGATTCACCTTCGACACATGCCCTAGATACGATGCTCGCCACTGCAGATCATGCAAACACGGAACGAGTGGATCTTCTTGTGCATGAAGGAAAAGCTCTCGTGGAGAAATTAATGTCGCAAGGCCTTCCTTTTGACGCGACTTCTAATGGTATACCTGATCTTGGTCAGGAAGCTGCACACACTAAACGAAGAATATTACATGCGGGTGGCGATCAAACTGGGAAGATGTTAATGCACTACTTGCTTAAACAAACGCAAGAAAAAGTAACACGACTCCCTTTTCATGCCGTTTTAGAATTAAAAATAGATGAAGGTCGTTGCACTGGTGTTTTAGTAAGTGATGAACATGGTCACAGACACATCATTTACGCTACACATGTAGTTCTCGCAACAGGTGGGATTGGTCAACTTTATAGTCAAACTTCCAATTCATCTGTTGCAACTGGAGATGGTTTATCTCTTGCCTATAATGCTGGCGCTATATTAGAAGATTTAGAGTTTGTTCAATTTCACCCAACCATCTTCACATTGAACGGAAAATCATGCGGTCTTATTTCTGAGGCAGTCAGAGGAGAAGGCGCTTTTCTCGTCAATCAAGACGGAGTGCGAGTAATGAATGATGTTCATCCATTACTCGAGCTAGCCCCACGCGATATTGTCGCCCGCGTCATTGAGTGGCGCTGGCAAAAAAATGACCCTGTTTATCTGGATGCACGTCACATTCATGGCTTTGAAAAGAAATTCCCATCGATTTACGCAAACTGCGTTAGACATGGTGTAAATCCACTTCATGAGTTATTGCCAGTGCGTCCTGGTGCGCATTTCCATATGGGTGGTGTACAAACAAATGATGTCGGAGAAACTTCGATTCCTCAGTTGTATGCCCTTGGTGAAGTTGCATCAACCGGTGTGCACGGTGCCAATCGTTTAGCGAGCAACTCTTTATTGGAAGGTCTAGTTTTTGCAGAGAGATTAGCCACAAGATTGGTAGAAAACCTAATTCGTCCTGGACAAAAGCGGACGCTGCAGATACAGATGCACATGCACATGCCACATGGTGAACTTACCAACATGCAACTTCGAATGACCGAACAAGTTGGGATCATTCGGCAAGAAAATGAGTTACATGAGTTTATTAGCGATTTTCCTGTCAAACGGCTAAAGCTTTATAATTATAGCAATCAACAAATACAATATTTCCATCGATATACAACAAGCAGTTTAATTGCAAAATCAGCTTATCTTCGTACGGAAAGCCGCGGAGGTCATTATCGACATGATTATCCGACGTCCTCTACTGACTGGACAGGAAAAGTAATTGAACAATCCATCTATGGGGTGTCGATTGGTACGCGTAAAATTGAACGTAAGGAGACTGTAAAATGAACCGTTTGAAAGTAGAAGAAGCGCTAAAACATTTTTTAATTGAAGACATAGGAGACCGTGACGTTTCATCTGTCCTTTTTCAAGAGACAGACATAGGTGAAGCTATTATCCGTTTTAAAGAGAACGGTGTAGTTGCTGGCATACAATGTTTTAAATGGGGTTACGGCTTATTAGACGATGCGGTTAACGTAGAACTATTGAAAAAAGATGGTGACCACGTAGTATCTGGCGAAGCCATTGTTCGATTAAAGGGTCCTATCGCTTCGTTACTTTCAGGCGAGCGTGTGTTATTGAATTTAGTTCAGCGATTGAGTGCTATTGCGACGCTAACAGCTAAATGTGTGGAGACTTTAGGATCTTCTCATACACGAATTGTGGATACACGCAAAACAACACCTGGACTTCGAATGTTTGAAAAATATGCCGTGCGAATAGGCGGCGGATTCAACCATCGCATTGGCTTATACGACGCGGTGATGCTAAAAGATAACCATATTGCTGCAGCAGGATCTATTACACAAGCAGTAAAAAAAGTTCGTGCCACACTTGGTCATATGGTGATGATTGAAGTAGAAGTAGAAACGGAAGCACAATTACACGAAGCAATAAAAGCACAGCCACATGTCATTATGTTTGATAACCAAACACCTGAAACGATGACAACTTGGGTAAAACTTGTCCCCTCTTCCATTCGTACAGAAGCTTCAGGAGGAATTAATTTAGATAAATTGATGGCATATAGACATACCGGTGTAGATGTCATTTCCATTGGTGCGTTAACACATAGTGTCTCAAACTTAGATATCAGTTTGAATTTAACCATTTCAAGTAAGGAGGCCATATTAGCATGACCACGTTATTAGAAGAACTACAACTAGCAGATGCAATGCCTAAGCACTATTTAACTTCTTCCACAGAAGAACTTCATGAACGAGCGCAACGAGCAAAAGTTCTTCTCGGTGATCGATTGTATATTCTTGGCCACCATTATCAAAAAGATGAAGTCATTGTATATGCGGACGCATCAGGGGACTCATTACAACTATCTCAAATTGCCTCAACACAAACGGCAGACTATATCATTTTTTGCGGGGTTCATTTTATGGCAGAAACTGCTGATATTTTAACTACCCGAAATCAAGCAGTCATTCTCCCAGATGTTCGTGCTGGTTGTTCGATGGCCGATATGGCAAATATTGATCAAACAGAGCGAGCCTGGACAGAAT
The DNA here is from genome assembly GCF_004367585.1 of Paenisporosarcina antarctica. Taxonomy (GTDB): domain Bacteria; phylum Bacillota; class Bacilli; order Bacillales_A; family Planococcaceae; genus Paenisporosarcina; species Paenisporosarcina antarctica. Next base: position 916,306 of record NZ_CP038015.1, on the reverse strand, counting down.
TACAGAAGTACTTTGGTGATACGATTGTACCATTAACATATGTCAATTCGACCGCTGCAATAAAAGCGTTTGTCGGTCGCAATGGTGGAGCAACGGTGACATCTTCAAACGCTCAAGAAATGGTCGAATGGGCTCTAACTCAAAAAACGCGCATGCTTTTTCTACCCGATCAACACTTAGGTCGCAACACAGCCGTGAAACTTGGAATTCCTTTAAACAGAATGGCTATATGGGACCCAATTAAACAAAATCTAGAACTTCAATGTGCTATTGAAGATGTTGTGGTAATTTTATGGAAAGGGCACTGTTCTGTGCATATGAATTTCTTGCCTAAACACATAGCAAATTTGCGTGAAAAAGAGCCAGACCGTAACATATTGGTACATCCTGAGTGCACATATGAAGTAGTTAGCGCTTCTGATTTTGCAGGATCGACGAAATATATTATCGATATGATTGAAGCGTCAGAAGTTGGTTCAAAGTGGGCTATTGGAACAGAAATGAATTTAGTAAACCGATTAATTACAACCTATCCTGACCGTGATATCGTGTCCCTAAACCCCTTTATGTGTCCATGTTTAACGATGAACCGCATCGACTTGCCCCATTTAACATGGGCATTGGAAGAACTTGTTGAAGGTCGAGTAATCAATCAAATTGTCGTAGATGAAAAAACTTCATTAGAAGCAAAAATGGCATTGGAAAAAATGATGTAAATCGATGAAATGAAGCATTCCGCTATTGCGGAATGGCTTCATTTCATTTGAATTTTATTCATAGATTTATTGTTTATGTAGACTTATTATCGGACATCTTTCTATTAACGAAATAAACACAGGTCTTTCCCCTCAAATTTTACGACAACTTCATCTGTCTACAATATAAAAGCCAGACACATAACTTTGTGTCTGGCTTTTATATTATTTATTTAGTGCTTGTTCTTTTAATGACCGTCTCAAAATTTTGCCAGTCGTGTTTTTTGGTATTTCAGTTAAAAATTCAAAGTTGCTTGGTATTTTATATTTTGCTAAATGTTCGGCACAGAAACTATTTAACGCTTGAGCGTCTAAGTTTTGATCTTTCACTACTACATATGCATGTATAGCCTCCCCAAAGTTAGCATCCGGCAAGCCTATAACTGCTGCCTCTACTATACCTGGATGTGCGAACAATACTTCTTCCACTTCACGCGGGTACACATTGTAGCCTCCAACAATAACTAAATCCTTCTTGCGATCAACAATATAGAAATATCCTTCGTCGTCTATTTTAGCTAAATCCCCTGTATACAACCATCCGTCCCGAATTGTTGCTGCAGTTTCTTCTGGCATTTTGTAGTAACCTTTCATGACGTTTGGTCCTCGTACGATTAATTCCCCTACTTCGCCAACTTCCACATCATCGCCTAATTCATTTACAACACGATTTTCGACATTAAGTATAGACGTACCAATTGAACCTGGTTTGCGATCACGATTTAGTGGGTTAAAGCATGTAACTGGTGATGCTTCAGACAAACCATATCCTTCCGAAATGCGTACATTAAACTTATCTTCAAAATTATGAAGTAGTGCAACTGGTAGTGAAGATCCACCTGAAATTGCTAAACGAATCGTTGAGAAATCTTCAATATTTGCTTGTGGGAATTGATATAGGAAATTATACATCGTCGGTACTCCTGCAAATATAGTGGCTTGCTGATCTTTCACTGTATTAAAAACATCTTGCGGACTAAAACGTGGAACAAGCAAAATCGTCGCTCCTTTTAAAAGTGGAGCATTTACGACAACTGTTAATGCAAATACATGGAACACAGGCAATGTTGCCAAAATTTTATCCGAAGCAGTAAAGCCTAAGTAATCCGCTGTATCACGCGCATTAGAGAATAAGTTCTCATGCGTTAACATCGCTCCTTTTGGACGTCCTGTTGTTCCGGATGTATACAAAATGACTGCTGTATCATCTGGCTCGATTTTCACTGGTAATACTTCAGGTGAAGACGACGTAATTAATTGTGTAAACGATTTCACTTTTTCACGAACACTGTCAGGTAGAGCTGCTATCTTCTCTCCTGCCTCTGGTGAAGTTTCACATATCACGTATGTAAGAACAGATGGGAATGCCCCAGCAGCCTTTTCTACTAGTGGTAATAACATATCAAGCGCAATTACTACTTTTGTGTCACTGTTTTGAATAATAAAAGAAATCTCATCTGCTGTATAGATTGGATTAATAGGAATCGCCGTTGCACCTAAACGCATCGTTGCGTAAAGGGAAATCAAGTAGTGTGGTGTATTGCCAAGTAAAAAAGCAATATGATCTCCTTTTTCCACACCTAAATCACGTAATGCAGAAGCAAAACGTGCAATCGATTGATCAAATTCTGCATAAGAAGTATCGTTTCCCATAAAATGATACGCAGTTTTAGTTGGCTGTTGTAAAGCAGTTTCACGAACACGAGTAACTAAGTTCATATGTATATCTCCTTATTATTGAATGAATACTCATTCATTATTTAATACTTTCATTATATAAGAAATGTTCAGACAATACAATAAGCACCGTGAATTTTCACGATGCCCGAACATGTGCTATATAGCGCCAGCGAATTAAGAAATAATACAAAACTTGAATAAAGGTAAATCCAACTAAAACTAAAACCATCTCACTTAAAATCGATACCTCTGCCAAGTTCCTCCAAATGACTTGAAGTGATAAAAATGAGAATGCGCTATGCAACATTGCGATACCCCATGGCAAGAAAAACTGGGGAACGAGTTGACGATTGACTATTTTAACTAATTCTTTATCGGTTAACCCCATACGCTTCAACACTTCAAATTGACGTTTATCTCGCTCCAAACCAGTATATAATTTGAAATATACAAAGCTCCCTGCTGCTAATAACAAAACGGCCGCGACCATTAAACCTGTAAATAATAACAAAGAAAATGTCGCACGTATAACCGAGTAATTTAATCCTGGGTTTTCAAAATAAAATGGTAGATTTGTAAAAGCTCCATCATAAATAGCGTCCGTTACTTGCGAATCTATTTGTAATCCAATCGATTTTGTTCGTTCCCATTCAGCTACGTGAAAAGCAAAGAATTTATAAGAAGAGTCCAGTGAATTTCCCTCTAAGGGTTCATCAATTAACTGATAATCTTCGTCACTGACGACTATAATATTAGAACCAATAATCATTGAAGGAAATAACATCTGTTGGTAAACACCACGAATTTGAATAGGCACATTGCTTTCTTCTAACACTGTTTGAATTTCTTTGTTTTTTAAACTTTCAATTGATTCCTCTGAATACGGAATTAACAATCCTTTTCCAGGTTTCAACTCAACAAGAGGCAGTCCAAGTGCAACTGCTAAACTATTAACATCAGACTGTCTTAAAATATCTACTGAATTCTGTGAAGAAGATGACGTTTGTTTTTTAATTAAAAATGGAACAAGTGTATAGGATAAGCCTTGCTCTTCTAATTCTTTTCGCAATAATGAAATATGATTTGATTCATATGGATTCGTTAATTCACTAGAATAAATAAGGGATAGTGGATTTATTTCACGAAATTGTCCAGTATACGAAGATAATGAAGTTAAAGTTCCAACAGATAAAAATGCAACTGTGGAAACAATAGTAACGATAAAATACATTCGTGCATTCTCACGTAGTTTTACTCCAACTTCCGAAATAGCAATTAAGTTAATACGGTGCCAGTATAGTGACTTCCGTTTTTTTACCTGATGAAGTAAAAACAAAATGCTGTCGGTAAAGAAAAAATACGTCCCAAGTGCGACTACTGGTGGCAAAACAATTGCAAGTGCCAACACAACATTCATCGAAGTAAAAGCAGCTGCAGCGTATGCAAACAACAACATACATATCCCAAATATTGCTTTCACCGTTGAATAACTTTGTTGTTCTTCTGTCTTCCGATAACCACGAATGAGTTCTATAATTCTCTGTTCACGAATAAACACTACACTTGTCATAGCGATAATGACGAACAAACTGAAAAATGCACCTATTGTTAAAGCAAACGGTTTAAATGATACATACAATGGCAATCCCTCAAGTTGAAGCAGTTCACGAACAATCATAAAAAAGAATTTTGAAAAAGCATAACCAAAAAAGATACCGGTTGCAACAGACACCATGCCAATCAACATCGTTTCAAGGAAAATCAATTTGTTTAATTGTTTCTTTTCCATTCCGAGTTGCAGGAGTAAACCGAACTCTTTCGAACGTGATTGTAAGAAGGCACTCATTGAATAAAACAAGAAAAACAATGTGAAGATATACAAAATGACTTCAGCCACAATCATTCCGGATGCTGCAAAACTCCGCAAAAATTCATCTTCAATTTTAGGGTGAAATAAAAGCATTGAGTACATGAAAAACACCATGACCGAAAACATACTCGCCATGAAAAAAGCGGCATATATTCGTCGATTTCGAACGACATTACGATAAGCGAATTGTCGAAAGGTCATTGACATTGCCTCCAAGTAAAGACAAAACATTCAAGATTCGTTGGAAAAAGGTTTGTCGTCGATCAGCGCTATAAATCTCATTGAAAAACTCGCCATCTTTAATAAAAATAACACGATCGCAATAACTTGCCGCAATGGGATCGTGTGTAACCATTAGAATTGTCGTTTTTTGTTCACGGTTAATTTTTGTTAGCAACTCTAATACATCACGGGATGCCTTCGAATCCAAATTTCCAGTTGGTTCATCAGCTAAAATAAACATCGGCTGATGGATAAGTGCTCGCCCAATCGCCGTGCGTTGGGCTTGTCCACCTGAAATTTCATTTGGTCTCTTTTCAAGAATTTCATCCAAATCTAGTTTTTTTGCAATATCAGTTATACGCTTTTTCATTTCATCTATTGAATGTCCGTCAAGTGTAAGTGGAAGTACCAAATTCTCTTCTACTGTAAGCATTTGCAATAAATTAAAGTCTTGAAAAACAAATCCTAGCTGTCTTCGTCTAAAAAGAGCCAGCTCGTTTTTAGTCATTTCTTCGGGACATAGTCCATCAATTGTGATAGTACCAGAAGTTGGCGAATCAATGGTCGAAATTAGATTGAGGAGTGTCGTTTTGCCGCTTCCTGAAGGTCCCATCACTGACACAAATTCACCTTTATTGACTTCAAAATTCAACTGGTTAATCGCACGATGTGTCACTTTCCCCTCGTATACCTTCGTCACTTCGTCCATTTTTAATATGATCATCTTCTGGTAGACCTCTCTCTGCTACTTTCTGAAATAATACTGAAACGGTAGTACCTTTACCAAGTTCAGACGTGATAGTCAATTTATGACCAAGCTTTCCACAAATCTCATTAGCTAAATACAAGCCCATTCCGGTGCTTTCGCCAGTCTTTCGGCCATTTTCTCCTGTAAAAAAGGCTTTCAAAACACGAGGTAGATCAGCTGATGGAATACCAATTCCTTCGTCTTGGACTGACAGTAATAGCTGTCCTTGTTGACAATCTGCACGAATATGTACTTTTTTCCCTTCTTCAAAGGTATATTTTACAGCATTTGTAATAAACTGTTCGATAACAAATTTTAACCATTTTGAATCGGTTGGTACAATGTATTTTTCGTCAATTGAAATAACTGGGTATACATGGTGTGTAATAAATAAACGCTTGTTTTCTGATACCACTTCGGATACTAGCATTTTTACATATACCCGTTCAATTTGCATGTCTTGCTCAAATGTATCCAGACGTGCATTCATCAAAACGGAATCCAGACCGCGTTTTAATCGGTCAATTTCTTCTTGCATGCTTCGCTTATCGAGATTTCCATCTTCTTGTAGTAGCAATTCTGCAACGGCTAAGGGTGTTTTCATTTGATGTACCCATTGATTCATAAATTGTAAATGACGTTTTTGATTGGCGTATAAAGCTTGTACTTCATTTTGATACAAGCGATATAATCCCTGGAGATATTCTTCAACTTGTAGTTGTTCTGGTGACTTCCCGTCACGTTGTAAAGCAGCTTCCATTTGTTTAGGTGACAACAATACTTTTTGGTAAAATGCATACCGTTTTACGTAGCGTCCAAATAAAAATGATAAAATTAATAACGTGCTAATGACAACGGAATAAATAGCAGTATCCACATTTCGGAAGCCATCTAACCAATACAACAACATAATAAAGAACACCATAATAAGTTGGAAAATCACGTACGCAGCATGCTCTTTGGCAAATAAGCGGAAATTCATTACGACTCCTCCCCACTTAACACAAAGCGATAGCCTGCTCCTCGCACTGTTTCAATTGTGGAGGTAATTCCGTATTCTTGTAGCTTCTTCCTTACACGGGTCATGTTAACGTTCAATGTGTTTTCATCAACAAAAGCTTGATCATCCCATAATTCTTCAAGTAATTGTTCACGAGTTACAACTTTTGGTGCCTGTGTCATCAATAGTTCTAATATCGTACATTCACGCTTTTGAAGCGGAATTTGTAGCGTTGCAGTATGAATTTCTATTCGTTCTAAATATAAACACAGTTTTCCAAGTTTGATGGTACGTTCTTCTTGTTTTAATGCATACTCACCGTAAGTTCTTCGTAAATGACTTCTTATTTTGGCTAAGACGATTTCATAGTGAAAAGGTTTCGTTATAAAATCATCCCCTCCATTTTCAAGGGCGAATACCTGGTCCATATCCCCTGATCGCGCTGAAATAAAGACAATTGGACACGTCGTCTTTGTGCGGAACTGGCGGCACCAGTAGTAACCATCATAAGAAGGTAAGTTAATATCGAGCAAAATAAGGTGTGGATCAAAATCTTCAAATTCTTCTAATAGGAGATCAAAATCATCAACCGTTTTCACTTCATAATGATATTTACGTAGCTTATCAGCAAGTAGTGAGGCAATTTTACGGTCATCTTCTACGATATAAATACGATGTGTCGACATCTTTACCTGCCCCTTTACTTCTTAATTCTACCAAAAAAGCCTGACCGAAGTCAGACTACTCTTGAGTATTTTCTAATAGATTAATTGTAGGAATTGTTCTTTTGTTATTCCACCTAAATAAGTTGTGAGTTCTATTTCACCAAGTGCATCGGAAATAGCTGATTTATCGTATGAGACACCTGTTAAAAGTGATTCAATATCAGTGACGTCACCCACTCCGAAGAAATCCCCATAAATGTTTGCATCTTCAATTACGCCATTTTTCACTTGCAACCGCACGTCAATTCCACCAGTAGGGAATCGTTCAGAATGTGACATATTAAACGCTGGCGACTTACCATAGTTCCACTCCCAGTTTCCATAACGTTGTTTAGATAATGCTTTGATGTTGATCCAGTCATCTTCTGTTAGTTCAATTGTTTTAACTTGTTGTTCTCCACCAAAAATAGAATGAAGTAATTTTAATCGGAAATCTTCAATTGATGTTTGCTCGTCCAAAAACTCTGTAATGTTGGCTACACGACTGCGAATTGATTTAATACCTTTTGATTCAATTTTATCTTTACTCACTTTTAACGCAGAAACCACAGCATCAATTTCTGTATTAAACATCAGCGTACCATGGCTAAACATACGTCCTTTAGTAGTAAATTGAGCATTTCCAGATATTTTTCGACCTTCAGCTAAAATATCGTTACGCCCTGAAAGTTCTGCGTCCACACCCATTTCTTTTAGTGCATCAACAATCGGTTGTGTAAATTTTTTAAAGTTACGGAAGCTATCACCATCGTCTTTTGTGATGAAACTAAAATTCAAGTTTCCAAAATCGTGATACACAGCTCCTCCACCTGATAGACGACGTACAACGTGAATGCCATTGATATCAACATAGTCGGTGTTGATTTCCTCAATCGCGTTTTGGTTTTTACCAACAATGATGGCTGGTTCATTGATATAGAACAGGAAAAAAGAGTCTTTTTCAACGTCCATTGTTTTCAACGCATATTCTTCAATCGCTAAATTAATGCGAGGATCAGTAATTCCTTTGTTATTAATAAAATACATGCAGTATCGCTCCTTTTAAATGTTCTACATATATTATATAGGAATCTTCATCTTTTGTATTGACAAAAGCCCTGCTGTTATAATACAATGATTCATATATTAATAGTACTAGTACAGAATAGAAAAGGAGGTCAATACCATGATTGAAAATGTAATTGAATTCTTTAAAAACCTGCCACCGAAAAAATGTACACAATGTGGCGAAAAAATTGAAGAACAACATGAATGCTATGGAAATACTTGCGACAAATGTACTCAATTATAAGAAAAGGATAACTCGCCACTCTATCTCGACTCGACTCTGGAGCTTAGGGATTTTTAGGCGCATTTCTCCTTTCTCACCCAATGAAGGGGCCTAGAGCTTGGTAGCTAGACATTTCTTTCCTTGCAAAAAGATTGAGGCTTTCATAACTTTTTACGTTTATAACATGCATTAAAACAGCCGCTCAGGACTTCCCTCCTGAACGGCTGTTTTTTATTCTTTTTGAAAGTGTGAATAGCGTCGTTTAAACAACATCAGGAAGTATGCAGTGGTAAATACAGTAGCTCCTATAAAGAATACAAGTAAAATTCCATTATTCCATTGAATAAAGCTAATATCTGTTGAGGAAATTGCTGCTTTGAATCCTTGTACGGAATACGTCATCGGTAACCACTGATTAAATATCTGCAAAGGATGTGGAATTAATTCAAGAGGGAATGTCCCTGCACTTGTTGTTAACTGTAAGATGAGAATTAATATTGCCACAAAACGTCCACTGTCTCCAAGTACGGTAACGAGCAATTGAACAATAGCTAAATACGCGAAACTCGTCAAGACGGTGGTTGCCATAAACCAACCGAGATTGACTGGTTCTAACCCTAAACCAAAGAGTAAAATAGCAACTGCAATCAATGCTTGTACCACTCCCACTACACCTAAAACGACCATTTTACTCGTTGCCCATGCCCAACCGCTCGTCGGGGTTATGGCAGATTGTACGAGTGGGAAAACGATTGAAATTAATAATGCACCTACAAATAATCCAAGTGACAAAAAGTAAGGTGCAAATCCTGTTCCATAGTTTGGTACGTGATTTATTGCAGACTTTGAAACCGCTACAGGAGAAGAGGCCATATCAATCGTTTTATCTGTTGGGTTTACTTCACTAGCTTCAGTTGAAGCGTCTGACAATTTTTCTTGTAAAGTGTTTGTGCCTTGTTCAAGTTCTGCTGTTCCATCTACGAGCTGAGTTGACCCTTTCGCAAGTTCACCCGATTTTAAAGCAAGTTCAGATGTACCTGAAGTTAATAGATTTGATCCTTGTACGAGGTTTTGCAAACCGCTCGTAAGTTCTTGACTTCCATAAGATGCGTTTGCTAATCCCTTTTGAAAACCACTTAGCTTGGTCGTCAGCGAATCACTACCTGTTGCTAACGTTGTAGCACCTTCATTTAATTTAGCAGAAGATTGTTTTAATGTATTAAGTCCATTTGCTAGCTCCGTATGGCCTGACAATAATTTTTCAGCACCAGTCGATGCTTGACTCAAGCCACCACTAAGTTGTTCTGTTCCTCCTTTTAATGCACCTAAGCCTTGAGAAACTTGTGAACTTCCTTGTTGTAGTTGTGAAAAAGCTCCTTTGAGAGCAACTTGTTGATTTTCTGGTAGAGATGCTAAAATTGGTGCCATTTGCTCAGATAATGTTTCTATTCCAGCTGTTACTTCAGATGCACCTCCAGTTAATTTTTCAACTGATTGATTAGCAGTTGAAGCACCATCTTGGAGTTGGATTAATGCAGCAATAAGTTCTCGCTCTTTTTCATTTGCCGTCGCCATTCCGTTCGATACTTCTGCTACACCTTGAGTATAAGATTCAACACCATTTTGTAATTGGCCTGCTCCTGAAGATACTTGGCCTGCTCCTTGATGTAGTTGTGTTGCCCCTGAAGAAAGTTTATCAAGTCCCGTGTTCAATTCACTTGCTCCATTTGAAGCCTTAACTGTGCCTGAAGCTAACTCAGTAGACCCATCGGCTAGATCGACAGAACCGCTAGCTAACTGCTCTAAATAACCTTTTAAATCTGTCGCACCAGAAGAAAGCTTGCTAGCACCTTCTGATAATCTTCCAGCACCGTCAGCAGCATCGACATAGCCTTCACCCATTTTCGTAATCGAGGCAAACAGCTTTTCAGAATAACTAGCGACTACTTGTTTATTAACTTCCGCACGAATTCGTTCTATGGCAGTATCGCCAATTTGTGCAGATAAGAAGTTAAAACCTTCATTTGGTTTGTATTCAATCATTAATTTTTCAGGTTGCTCATCAAGAAGTGTTGTTGCATGTTGTGAAAAGTTCGCAGGAATTTCAATTATCATGTAATAGTCTTGATTTTCAAGTGCTTCTTTACCTTGTTCTTTTGATAATTCCACAAACTGAAACTGTTCACTTTCTATTAGTTTCTTTGTGACATCTTTGCCAACAGTCAATTGTTCCCCGTCTAGTTGTGCTCCCGTATCTTCATTAACAATTGCTACAGGTAGCTCGCTTAACTGTTCGTATGGATCCCAGAATGCCCATAAAAACATCCCAGCGTATAATACGGGGATAAAAAGCACAGCTAGTATCGGAATAAGTAATTTTCTATTCTTGAAGATATTTAAGAATTCTTGTTTTATCATTAAAATTCCCTCCTAATAAGGCATCTCTAAAACTCGTTGACCAAAACGTTCAACTGGTCATAATACTCCAAAAAAAGAGTCTCATTTGATGAGACTGCGAAAAATTGTGTCCCTAAATACGGCGACAATTTTTTCTTCTGATAAAGCATGTTCATGTGTTACTTGCCAATCTACTGCAAAAGCCATATAAGCTTTAAATAATAAGTAAGCAACTAATTCTACATGAACTTGTCTTATTTCACCCTTAGCAATAGCTCGTTCGATATGCTCTGCAATATAGCGTACAATTTCCTGTTCTACTTTAACAAGAACTTCTTGAACGATTGGTGTTTGCATATCTTTTTCTTCGGCAATCAATTTAGCTAACAAGGCGTGTCGTTCACGGAATTCTAGCATTTTCATTAACACGAGATGGGCATTTTCCTGGAACGAAAACTGCTCAGAAATGATCGCATCTTTTTCAACTTTCATTTCAGTAATCATCGTAAAGACGATTTCATGAAACAATTCTTCTTTATTGGCAAAAAACGTATAAATTGTTCCTTTACCAACATTCGCAAGCTTCGCTACTTGATCCATCGTAGTCGCCTTGTAGCCGAATAAAGAAAATGACTTCGTTGCTGCCTCTAAAATTTCCTGTCGTCGATCCATTTGAATGTCACCTCACTTAAATAAAAAATGACTAAAAAACCATATCGGTCATTTAGTCATTATAATACTTGCTTTGTGGATACAATGCAAGTAAAAATTTCATCAATCTTTTCTTCTTTATAAATCATCGATCATCCTTAAAATATAATACGAGCTAATAATAGCCAATGCCGTTGCGATAATGGATCGCACAAAAAGGCTCATGATTCCATCAAAACCTAATGGATGGAATATGGTAATTTTCAAGAGATAATCAAATACATATATTAGGATTATGAATATTAAAAATTTTAAAATAGCATACATGATATTCTTCACTCCTAAACTCATATTATCATAATTTAAATATACATCATTTATTAATGAAAAAGAAAAAGAAAAAAATCCAAACCCTTGCTGGGAATTGGATTTATCCATACTATTTAATTGTATTCATAAACAATTCTTCCAATACTTCACCCACGGCCGCTTTGCCTTGATCGACACAATCTGGTAATCCAAGACCTTCATAAGAACTTCCAGCAAGCTTAATCATCGGAAATTGTTCTTGAATTTCTTTTTTCGCCTTAGCCACTTTTTCTTTATGCCCAACCACGTATTGGGGAGAAGCATTTTTCCATCTCGTGACCACTGAGAATAGAGGATTTTGATCAATTTTCATGGTTTTTCGTAAATCTGAGAGAACAACTTTTTCAAGTTCACTATCAGATAATTCCACTGCTGACTCATCACCTGGACGTCCTACAAATCCACGAAGTAAGACGTGTCCGTCTGGTGTGGTCGTTGGCCACTTACGATGTGTCCACGTACAAGCAGTGATGGAATAATCACTATTTCGTGACACCAAAAACCCAGTGCCTTCTTTTTCTTGTTTAACCGCTTCTTCTTTAAAAGCCATAGCGACAGTCGCCACCGAAGTAGCAGGCATGTCATGGAACTCAGTCATCAAGCCATGTTCTTCAAATAACGGAAGAGCTGCGAGATGTGGAGTGGCAATGATCAATTGATCGAGAAGCATTTCAGAATCGTTATTGAGGAACAGATTCACTTTATCCCCAACTCTTTCAAAGCGTTTTACACGAACACCTTTCATCACGGTGCCTGGATTGAGCTGTTCTTCTATTGCTTCTACAATCGTTTCTAAGCCATTTTTAAATGTTCTGAAAATACCTTCTTTGGACTTTTGAACGGGTTGTTTTGGTGCAGTTTTCTTCGAACCGATAATCAGACTGCGATGTTCTTGTTCAAGTTTATAAAACTGGGGAAACGTTGCTTGGAGACTCATTTTATCAATGTCTCCTGAATAGATTCCTGCTAATAAAGGTTCAATTAAATTTTCAACTACTTCACCGCCAAAACGTCTGCGTAAAAATTGTCCAACCGACTGATCACCATTAACCGAGGACTTAGGTAAAATGAAGTCTCCAGCTGCGCGGAATTTCCCGCTCCATGAGAACAATCCTGAAGTAACGAAAGGCGATATTTGTGTAGGAACCCCCATGACAGATCCACCCGGAATAGGATATAGGCCATCATTGACGAGTATATATGCTTGTCCAGTTGCATTGCTGACAAGTTGATCACTAATACCAAGATCCTCAGCTAATAATCCAAAGCTTTTTTTACGCGCTAAAAAAGAATCAGGACCCCTCTCAATTATAAAACCATTCTTACGTACAGTTTGAATTTTCCCACCTAATCGATGAGTTGCTTCAATCAAGATGACTTCAAGCGGATAGTCTTTTTCTTTCGCTTCTTTTTGCATGTAATAAGCTGCCGTTAATCCGGTAATTCCGCCACCTATAATCGCTACTTTTCGTTTCTCTTGAGACACAGTCATCATCACTTTCCGATTTCAGTTTACTTGTTTTCGTTAGCTAAATGTTTTACTACAGCATCACTCATGGCATCAATAAATAGGGGCTGTGTATTTGGCATTTCAGGTCGGTAGTATTTAGCACCTATTTCATCCGTTACAACTCTACATTCATAATCATTGTCAAACAGTACTTCTAAATGGTCTGTAACAAATCCAACTGGTGTGTAGACGAAAGTTGTATAGCCTTTTTGTTCGTGTAATTCACGAGTTAAGTCTTGAACGTCTGGGCCAATCCAAGGTTCCGGTGTTTGACCAGCACTTTGCCAACCCACTTCATAATTTTCCACACCTGCTGCTTGTGCGATTAAATCTGCAGTTTCTTTTAATTGATCTGGATATGGATCTCCATTGGAGATTATTTTCTCTGGTAATGAGTGTGCAGAAACGATTAAACAAGCTTTTGCTCGATCTTCAGCAGACATAGAGCTAAAGGTTGCCGATACTTTTTCAGTCCAATACTGAATAAATTTCGGCTCATTGTACCAGCTCTCTACTGATGTAATATATGGTCCGCCTAATTTTTCAGCTGTTTCTTTTGCACGTCCGTTATACGATTTAACCGAGAACGTGGAAAAATGAGGTGCTAATACGATTGAAACGGCTTCGGTAATGCCATCTTTATGCATTTGCTCGACTGCATCTTCTACAAACGGTTCGATATGTTTTAGACCGATATATAATTTGAAATCAATGTCGTCTTGTACTTCATTCAAACGAACAAGCAGAGCTTCCGCTTGATCTTGTGTAATTTTAGCTAATGGAGATATCCCACCAATTGCACGATAACGTCCCGTTAATTCCTCTAGCGCTTCTGGAGTTGGCGGACGACCACGACGAATATGCGTATAATACCGTTCTATATCATCTTCTTTGTATGGTGTACCATAAGCCATGACAAGCAGACCCATCGTTTTCTTAGACAATTTCATCACCTCGTTTAATTATTTACAATCTTCATATTGCCATGTTCAATTTATTAGTGCGAATATGAACGCTTTATGAATGTGCTTTTATTTGTTGTCGGCTATAATCATGAACAAAGTCCGTCAATCTTTTTAAAATATCCGGATTTACTTCAGGGAATACACCATGACCTAAATTAAAAATGTGAGCTGGATGTGCAATTCCTTGATCAATTATATCTTTTGCACGCGCTTCGATAACAGACCAATCTGCTAGCAACAGTGATGGGTCTAAGTTACCTTGAAGAGGTTTCGTTAAGCCCATTGCACGAGCTTCATTTATCGATAAGCGCCAATCTAAACCAACTACATCTACTGGCATATCATGCCACTCTTTTGCTAAGTGACTTGCGCCAACTCCAAAAGTTGTAACTGGTACACCTTGTTCTTGAATTGCGGTAAAGATGCGAGTCATTACTGGTTTAATAAAGATTCGGTAATCTTCAATATTTAATGCACCCACCCATGAATCAAAAATTTGGATAGCTTTTGCTCCAGCATCAATTTGCGCTGTAGTATAAACGATAATCATATCTGCAAGCTTGTCCATTAACGCAAACCATGCTTGAGGTTCTGACACCATAAATGATTTAGTTTTGTTGTAGCTTTTTGACGGTCCACCTTCAATCATGTAACTCGCAAGTGTAAATGGAGCTCCTGAAAAACCAATTAAAGGTACATCGAGTTGTTCTTTTGTCAAAATCTTGATTGTCTCAAGAACAAAAGGAATATGATCTTGTGGTGAAAGTTCTCCAAGTTTTTCTACATCTTGAACCGTACGAATTGGATTTGATATCACAGGTCCAACACCTGCTTTAATTTTCACGTCCACTCCAATACCTGGAAGCGGTGTTACGATGTCTTTATATAAAATAGCTGCATCTACATTGTAATTGTCAACAGGCAATCGAGTGACATACGCACATAGTTCTGGTTGATGCGTTATTTCTTCTAATGAATACTTTTCTTTTATTTTGCGGTATTCGGGTTGTGAACGACCTGCTTGACGCATATACCAAACCGGTGTGTATTCAACCTTCTCGCCTCTAGCAGCACGTAAAAATATATCGTTAATCTTTCTCATGAATCCATTACCCGCCTTTCAACTTCACACATTTGTAGTTGTTGTTTTATATTATTGTTTTATATTCGTTCTTAATATAGACCTTCACTATCTTATTGTATAGATTTCACGTGCAATTGTCATAGAAATGTCTAGATTAGGAGACACTCTTTTGACAAAGGTTTGTTTCGAGCGTTTTAGAGTAGGGAAGATTATAATGTACATAATAGATGCGGAGGGATAATAAATGAACATTTACTTAACATCAGGTACACCTGAATTTATGAATTCTTTAAAGGAAAAACATGTGGGAGAAAATTTATTCGTTCTTCACGGTGAAGGAAACGCGGTACTACTTCACGAATCAACTTCTGAAACATTTTTTCAAACGCCACGAAAATACGAGGTAATTGATGCTTCCGGCGAATTAAGTGATCAAGGCTATTTTGTCTTCAACAATATTCCTGTAACCGATGAAGGTCGCCCAATTTTTGAGCATCGTTTTAATAATCGTGCACGCGCAATTGAAAACGAACCTGGTTTTATTGCAATACGTGTATTACGTCCGATTGGGTCAGATACGTATATTATTTTAACCGAGTGGACAGGACCAAGTTCTTTTATTGCATGGCAAACGTCACAAGCATATAACAAAGCACATGAAAAACGCGGTACTGGCGATGGTATTGACAAACGTCCTAATATTTTCTCAAGTGCCTCTTATGTAACCACGTATTCGACTGAAAAAAAAGACGAAGAAAGCCAATAATCCCGAAAGCGCGCTAATTCCCGTAAAAGAATAGCGCGCTTTTGTATTCTTATAACCAAGTTCACTTGGTTATAAACACTATAATTTCACTTCACAAAAAAACTATCGACCATCCTTAGATATCATATACCTTTACATATTTGCCAATAATCGTTTGGCAATTTGTTCATATTCATCAGGTCCAATTCCAGGCGCAAATTCTTCTGGAAGATCTTCAAGGTCTGGAATCGGTCCACCTTTAGGTGTGCCTTCTTGAACAATAAGCGGTTGTCCACTAGTTGGATTTTTCCCTTTCCAAATGGATCGAATATCCTTATAATAACCTTCATCATTCCATGTAAATAAGACGTTTCCTAAACCTTGATCTTCAAACTTTCTTGCGTGATCAAATGCTCGATTATCTAAATTAGGAATCGGTAACATTTTTGTTATATCTACCCCCGTTGCCATCTCAATTGCTCTTGCATAAGCCAGAACATGCGTGCCACCTCGTACAAGTAAATAGCCGATCATTTCTCTGGCAGTGTCGTGATTTGTCATTTCATATACGCGCATTTTATGTGTTCTCGCTCCACATTCTAAGAAGAAGTTGTGAAGTAAATCTAATACTAAGTTTCCACTAGAAAACACGTGATCTCCTCGCCACGCGTTGCCCATTGAATCACCTGCTAAAGCAGTCTGAGCATTTGCGATAAAGGCATAGGTGTTGCGTTTATCTTTTGCATTTTGTAAAGGAGTTACATTCGGATTCCCCGCAAATGAAGTCCCTTTTTGTAATAAGTTAATAGTATTAGCTACTAGCTCGACATGGCCGAATTCTTCCGCAGTAATGCTTGCAACCAGATCATAGAATGGTTTAAATTTAGTTTTTTGACGAAAATTAAATGATTGATACATATAATTATTTAATGTGGACATTTCACCAAATTTACCGCCTAAAAGCTCTTGTACCGCTGCAGCGGCGTTCGCATCACCATATTCAGGTATCGGTAGCTCAATTTGCAATCTATTCATTCGTTTAAAAATGAAATCTCTTCCTTTCACACTTAATCATTTAAGGGGTTCAGCCCTTGCAATGTTATTTATATGACTGAGATCAAGAGAATTTGTTTGTGCTAGGAAATAGCCGGTGACACCCAAATAATTTGTTGGGTACGGATAAAAAATGGTGTTTTGTTAGTTTCAACAACAATATGATCTGGCAAAACCTTGCTTAGTTCACCTTTGACGACACTATTATTTGTTAACTGGACAACAATTTTTGTACCAATAATTGTTGTTAAAGTTTGATACACATATGGATCAAAATGACTTACAAACTCTACAGATTTCTCTGGTTGACCATTCATTTATGCTAATCTCCTTCCGTTCAATATTCATAGTGTATGGCAGAAGAAACTAAATGTGATTAGAAAGTTTTATATTAATTTTAGCCATAATAAAAAGAAACTCCTGTTATCAGAAAGTAAATGTGTATTGTTCTTCCTATATAGAATGTATTTTAAATCACATTAACAACAGCTAATTGAAATAAGATACAGATTTTAATTATTGTATAATTTAAAATCCTTCAATTGTTCAGTAGCTTTTCGAATGATATAATTACAAAGATTAAAACCATTTCGTAAGTCGAAAGGAGAATTACTATGAAACAACAACTATTTGAAAAATTAGATTACGCATTTGAAGAAATGCTCGTTATCCGTCGCCATTTACATATGCATCCTGAAGTATCGTTTAAAGAGACCAATACAGCGAAGTATATTCAAGATTATTATGCAAATTTAGGTATTGAATTTACACCTAACGTTGGAGGAAATGGCGTGGTGGCGCGTGTTAAAGGTGCATTGCCAGGTAAAACTGTTGCATTACGTGCAGATTTCGATGCATTACCAATTCAAGACGAGAAAGATGTACCCTATAAATCAACTGTACATGGTGTCATGCATGCATGTGGTCACGATGGACATACTGCCACGCTATTAGTCCTAGGAAAAACCTTATATGACATGCGTGAACAGTTATCAGGTGAATATGTGTTAATACATCAACATGCAGAGGAGTATGCACCAGGTGGAGCAAAACCGATGATTGAAGCCGGCTGTTTAGAAGGAGTCGATGCCATCTTTGGTACACATTTATGGTCTTTGACTCCTTCAGGAACAATAGAATACCGAGTTGGACCTATTATGGCTGCATCTGACCGGTTCGAAATAACTATTCAAGGTCGTGGAGGTCATGGAGCAAGCCCGCACCAAACAAAAGATTCAATTGTTATCGCTTCGCAACTCGTTACAAGCTTACAACAAATAGTATCTCGTCGAGTTAATCCTATTGATTCAGCAGTAGTGACAATTGGTTCATTCGTTGCACAAAATGCCTTTAACGTCATTGCAGACTCCGCGAAGTTAATCGGTACAGTCCGTACGTTTAACCCTGAAGTGCGTGATTTAATCGAAAAGGAATTGAATCGTGTAATTCAAGGAACATGCCTTGCGAATGATTGCACATATGAATTTTCATATGAAAGAGGCTATAACGCAGTAATTAACCATGAAGCTGAAACTCATTTCTTAAAAGAAGTGGCTGAACAAGTGCCAGGGGTTAGCGAAGTTCGTGAAACTCAACAACAAATGGGTGGCGAAGATTTTGCTTACTACTTAGAAAAAGTCCCAGGCACTTTCTTCTTCACAGGTGCAGAGCCTCAAGGTGAAGTTTATCCTCATCATCACCCAAAATTTGATTTCGATGAGAATGCCATGTTAGTAGCTGCAAAAACTTTGGGCGCAGCGGTTTTGGATTATCAAAAAGTGGAATAAAGGATAACCCGACATCATATATTTGGTGTCGGGTTTATTATTGTTAACTGTAAGAATTGTTGGTGAAATCCCCTCGAACTATGCTCTCCATCTTTTAAAATTCACCTGAAAAAGTCCATCCTTCCTACCTATTATGTAGTTGTTATTATGGGAATATTTATTATTTTGTGGCATATCCTTTAACAACGATTGATTAATTGGAGGAATAGTATGAAAAGTTCAAACAAAGTAGTAATTCTGCTTAGTTTCCTGTTACTTACTATTGTCATTTTGGTTATTGTATTAGCAACGTTGTCACCTGAATCTGATCAGGATCTTTATATTCGTTCCGTTAATGATGTCGAAGTAGTTACAAATAAGTTAACTGAAACTGATTTTCAACAAAAGCTTATTACTAAATTAAAAGATGAAGGGTACAAACCTACCGGAAGTATTGGGTACACGATTTTTAGTATGGAGAAAAAACAAATGACAATTGTATTACATGGAATCGATTCAAATCGAAGTAAAGCGGAAAACTATATTCAAGAACTTACGAATCAACTATCATCTTCTATTGGTCTAGGCACATTTGAGGTAACTATTTTGGAAGATAATGACTGATCAAAAAACACTTGATTTGCTACTATACTATTGAAAGGATGTTCTCTTGGATTTACCAGTTGCAGTTGGCTATCGAATACTTCAAAAACAAACGCCAAAAGTTAACGTTTATTATCCATTTGTATTAGGTCTGGCCAATCTTCAGGCGGAAATGAAGATAAACTCAGCCATTGTTTCTACATTAAATAAGACAATGATTGAGCTTGGATATCATGATTCAAACCTCATAGAAATGGTTGGTCAATTTGAAATCAAGACAAATGAAAGAAATATTTTAAGCTTAACCCTCACCGTTTATGCTTTCACTGGTGGCGCACATGGAATGACCATTGTTAAATCTTTAACGTTTGATGTTACGACAGGCAAACAGTATGAATTAAAGGACTTATTCAAGCCTGAAAGTAATTATGTCACCATTTTATCGTCTATCATTCAACAGAAAATTAAAGACTGGGAAATCCAACTTCTTGGAGAGTTTACTACAATAAGACCTGATCAAGATTTCTACCTTGCCGACCATTCACTGGTTATCTATTTCCAACTGTATGAAATTACACCATACGTTTGGGGATTCCCATACTTCCCTATTCCCATCCTCGACATTCAAGAAATTATCCAACCAAATGGACCGCTCGAAAAATTATTGCCTTTTTGATACCATCAATTAAAAATGGTCTCATAACCCTAAATTTACAGGGTTATGAGACCATTTACTTAATTACTCATCTTTAAGGTAATCTCACTTACAATTAAAACAACAATCGGCAATGCATATAAACTCACATGTTCTCCCCCGACTATCACGACAGTCACTAGTACAATCAAAGCTTGCAAGACTTGCACAACACGTACCAGTTTTAGAATACCTTTACTCCTAGCATTTTCATCAATTGGGAAAAGCATATCCATTCTGAATTCACTGGATGCTGACAGTGCTTGCTTGATTTGAATTGCAGAAGCAAATGACAACGCACCAACAAAAACCATGACAACTATTGGAATACCAATGAACGCTGCTCCTAAAGCTGACAGTAAAGTTAAACGCAGCCATAAGTAAAACGTGTCATCCGTTCGCACGAAAGTTCTGAACACCAAATAGTCTTGAGCATTTTTCTGATGACTTGGCACTAATCCGTATAAGACATTAAGCCAAGCACGACGGTGAATGCTTCCTTGAATATGAGGAACATCAGTAAAATAATTTGCAAATCGATAAAAACGTAACATTCGATTTTGTTCCACTTCCACAAAGTGTTCATAAGGAAAAGGTTGTCCTTTTAAATGACGAGTCCACGAAATGTAATAAAATACAATAGGAATTATCAGCAACGCAATATACAGCGGATTCATCGTGAACGCACTAGCAAGTATAGCGATAGATACTAAAGCACGAACAATGCGATCCCCCCATATCCCTTGTCCTCGATTGGACCATCTAAATGCAAATTCCACTTGCACGTTCCACCATTTCATTAACAATATAAGGATAAATACAAGGCCTAGTGTCTTTGGCTGAACTTTACTTACTTGACTCAATAAAGGGAGTGCCACAATAAATGGCACGACCACGACAAAAAGTTGTGACCAAAACGTCCAGGATAATGCCTTTTTCATATATGTCATTAATTTCGTTTCAAGTGGAAGTAGGTACACTTGGTCTGGTTCACGAATCAATGTTGTTGGAATACTAAACGCAAGTAACACGCCGATAACGAACGCTACTAACCACGTACCTGGAAAATCACTTGATACTGTTTTCAACCATTCACTATATTGATAACCACCTGCTCCAAGAACGAACACAATGACAATTGCAAGATGACCCGTGAATACATATTTCAAGTATTTTTGAAGTTCATTTACATAATGAAGAAAACGTATATGCCACACGTCATGCAGGTTCTTCATTGTCTCGCTCCTTAGTCATCGCAATGTATAAGTCATCAAGAGTAGCTAGTGGCATGTTAAATGCTACTCTTAAATCGTTCATTGTCCCTTGTGCACGTATTCGACCATTATGCAATAACAAAATTCGATCGCAATAGCGTTCAGCTGTAGATAAAATATGCGTAGACATTAGCACCGATGCACCAGATTTTTTCTTTTCGTTCATTTGATCAAGCAAAGATTGAATACCCAGTGGATCAAGTCCCACGAATGGCTCGTCGATAATATATAAAGAAGGATTTACTAGAAATGCACACATAATCATGACTTTTTGGCGCATCCCTTTTGAAAAGTGGGATGGAAACCAATTTAATCGTTTCTCCATGCGAAACTCTTTTAGTAACACTTCTGATCGTGCAGCAAGCATTGCATTATCTAATCCATAGGCCATAGCTGTTAGTTCTAAATGTTCCTTTAGTGTTAATTCATCATACAAAACAGGTGTTTCTGGAATATAGGAAAATGAAGATCGATAAGTATCCATGTCTTCTTCCATAGTCACTTCGTTTATACGGATTTCTCCATCTTTTGGATTCATTAAACCAATAATATGTTTAATTGTTGTACTTTTCCCTGCTCCATTTAGTCCGATGAGACCGACTAATTCACCAGGTGCAATAGAAAAAGACAAATCATGAATAATTGGTTTGCGAGTATATCCACCAGTTACTGCACTTACTTCTAATACGTTCATAAAGTTGCACCCCTTTTATTCTTTATCTTATCAAAATAATCGTTGCATTGCTTTTCACTTGCATTCCTTAACTATGATAAACTTAGAACCATCTAAGTGAAAGGAAGTGCCCACAATGAGTGATTGTTTGTTTTGCAAAATTGTAGAAGGTTCAATTCCAAGTACAAAAGTTTATGAAGATGAGCATGTATTAGCCTTCATGGATATTATGCCCCTTACAAAAGGACATACATTACTAATACCAAAAAAACATCATGAAAATGTGTATGAAATGTCTTCTGAAGAAGCAGGACAATTATTTTCTGTTGCGCCTAAAATTGCAGAATCACTTAAAGCTTCTTTCCAACCAGCTGGCTTAAATTTAATGAATAACAATGGTGCTTCTGCTGGACAAAGTGTATTCCATTTCCATCTTCATTTCATTCCAAGATATGATCAGACGGATGGTTTTAAAGCTGTATGGCAAACAAAAGAAAAACAATACACGAGTGAAATGTTTGCCCAATATGCAGAACAAATTCGATTAAATCTAAACAAGTAATCTTGTATTTTCCCTATTCACACTGTAAAATGATAAGTAAGTTTCTCGCTGCCGATCAAATGATACGTCAGGGGAACCAAAAAATAGTATAGAAGAGCTGAGGAGAGATGAGAAAATGAATACAAAGAATTTAGTGTTAATGTCCCTATTAGTTAGTGTAGGTGCAGCATTGTACTTAGTTATTCCAGGATTTAGTGGTGGGATGAAACCAGACTTTATGTTAACAATGATGTTTATTGGAATTCTACTATTTCCCAAAATATCGCATGTATTTTTATTAGCTATCACTACAGGCGTAATATCTGGACTGTTTTCAACTTTCCCAGCAGGATTTATTCCAAATGTCGTTGATAAATTCATTACAGCATTTGTATTTTTTGCAGTAGTTGTCGCGTTGAAACATTTTGCAACTAAACTTCCTATTGCAGTAGCACTTACAGCAATTGGCACATTATTTTCAGGAGTTATTTTCTTATCCGTTGCAATTTTTGTACTAGGTGTAGATTTACCGATACCATTTAGTGGACTAGTTATCGGTGTCGTACTGCCAACTGTAGCATTAAATGCCATCGCATTTTTCTTTATTTTCCCAATTGTTACTCAATTGGTAAAGAGATCGAAATTCGATACAGCACTTTCAAACTAATAAACTATGTGGTCTGCCATTATGGCAGACCCTTTTTTGTTGTCTTTGCTTGTCCTACATGTTTTAATTAATTTAAATGAGGAATAGTACATGTATATGAAAGGAGTGCACCTAAAATGAAAGCATCTACATTTTTTATTGGTCTAGTAACAGGTGTTGTAGCAGGTACAGCTACGGTCTTATTCTCTACACCTCAATCTGGTAGCGACTTGCGTTCGAATTTCAAAACAGCATCATCTGATTGGAAAGAGAAACTTTCTGAAGTGAAATTTCAAATTAGTGATTTAAAAGAATCGATTGCTGGTTTATCCAAAGAAGCAAAAACGAAAGTTCCACAAACAATTGATGACTTAAAAGAGTCCGTTCAAGAATGGCAAACTAAAACAGGTCCGATTCAAGAAAATTTACAAACTGAGATTACCTCAATTCAAATGGCATTGGAAGAACTAGAAAAATCGTTAGCCAAAAACCAAAAAGATACTTCACCCGCTATCTAAATTTTTGTCACTCTGCCCTACAAGTAACTTGTAGGGCATTTTTTTATAGAATTGCGTAAAATCATTAAAATCACTTAACTATGAATAGATCAAAACGAACATGTTCTTTCCTGAAAAACAGATAATTGCTGTTTTTTCAAAATTTTTTCAACATTCTAACTATGCGCCTCTTTACTTTTTTGCTATAATGATAGAAACTGACTATTAAAGGAAAAAGGTGACGACATGTCTGAACAAATGTATACAATGAAAGAAGCCATGCTATATAGCCAAAGGATTGCCCAGCTATCGAAAGCACTTTGGAAAGCTGTGGAAAAAGACTGGCAACAATGGATAAAACCTTATGACTTGAATATTAATGAACATCATATTTTATGGATTTCATACCATTCACAAGGTGCCTCCATCTCAGATGTTGCGAAGTTTGGAGTAATGCATGTGTCAACTGCATTCAACTTTTCGAAAAAACTAGAAGTACGAGGATTACTGTCTTTTTCAAAACGAGAAGATGACAAAAGGAATACATATATTGAACTAACTGAAAAAGGTGAAGAATTACTAATTGATATGATCGAACATTACCACGATTCCCAGCACTCTGTAATTGAAAGTTCACTTCCTCTTAAAGATTTATACGGAAGATTTCCTGAGTTCATGGAAGTGATGGCTGTCATTCGTAATATTTATGGTGATGACTTTATGGAAATTTTCGAACACTCATTTAAAAATATTGATCAAATCTTTGATGAAAAAATCGGAAACATCAAACCAACCGTTAAAGATAAAGCAAAATAAAGCAACGATTGAGACCGTTACCAAAAATGTAATATTTGTAGACTTGCTTTTTCCAACAAAACATCGTAATGTATGTATCTGCCACCATATTATTTTATATTAGGAGATGCATACCGTGCACTGCTGGAAAACTATAAACGTAAAAAAACAATACGGATTTGACCGTATTTTCATGTTATCGTCAATACTCGTCATTGCTGTTTTTTCACTCTTTTATGTGATGATTGGAATTTTAAATGATAGTCGACTTTCTGACGAACGATTTTCCATTTTTATACTCAGCTTTGTTTTGATCTATCCAATTCATAAAGCACTTCATTGTATACCGTTAGTTCGTTATAGTAATAATATTCAGTTCTCAGTAAAAAAACAATTCAACTTTATACCAATTTTATCCATACGAATAAAAGAGCCTGTACCTAAAGCTCTTTTCTTATTCGCTTTACTTGCTCCATTTTTTATTATTAACAGTATTCTTGTAGCTGGCGCGTTCATGCTACCAGCATTTGGTCACTACTTTACAATTTTACTCGCGTTTCATAGTGGTCTATGTCTAATTGATTTATTATATATTAAAAATCTAGCCCGCTCACCTAAAAAAGCGTTTATTGAAGAAACAGACACAGGTTATGAAATTTTAGTCCCTCCTGCTACTATTTAGTCTGATTACTGTTCTTTTTCTCGCTAATTTGTTATGATTGTGAGGATTGGGCAGAGGGGAGGAATAGACATGATTATTACGGTAATAGTGCTATTCTCAGTTGTGTACTTATTTCAGATTAATCGAATGACTTACGCGTTATGTATGGTACGGGAAATTCCTGAAGAAAAACATAATAAGATTTTCCGAACCATTAATGTTTTGATTACGATTTTACTCATTTCCTTTTATGTGAAAATTACTTTAACCGCATAAAAAAGTCCATTCGCCTGAAAGCAGGCAAATGGACTTTTTCTTTACTTCTTATAAAAGGTTTACTCATTTAAGAAATCCCTTTATTTAAAGTCTTTTTTCTAGCTTCACAGGCTAGACCGTCACTAAGCTTGGATCCATAAGATATGGTTCATAAAGGCATTGCAACAAGTAACTGCAGGAGCACGATGTCGCGTATTTAACCTTCTTTAACTTATTTGTCCTTTCCAGTACCGTTGTCTGACTATAATGGCCTGCTTCGCTTTTTTTTAGTACAAGAACGCTGCCCCTACGATAATCAATAAAATAAATAATACAACAATTAACGCAAAGTTGGATTGTTGCGGATATCCACCACTCACTTCGCACACCCCCCTCCTCTTTGTTATCGTATGCACTTTTTTGATTCTTTTGTAGGCAAACTAAGGAACCATTTTGGTTTTCATATCGTTTATGGTATAGTAACTACTGCATAAAGATGACAATTAGGAGTGGACTCTCATGAAAAAATCAGTTTTAACATTTACCTTAGCAGCATCGGTTCTAGCTTTATCAGCTTGTAACGGCGGAGCATCAGATGATGCAAAAGTTGTAACATCTAAAGCTGGAGATATTACTAAAAACGAACTTTATGAAGAAATGAAAGAGTCTGTCGGTAAGCAAGCACTTCAAGTATTAATTATCGAAAAAGTATTGGCTTCAGAATATGAAGTATCAGACAAAGAAATAGAAGCTCAATTTAAAAAAGAAAAAGAACAAATGGGTGAAACATTTGAACAGTACCTTGTAGAACAGGGGCAAACAGAAGAAAGCTACAAAAAATACATTCGTTTAAATTTATTGCAAGAAAAAGCGTTGACTGAAGACGTTAAAGTATCAGATGAAGAAGTTAAGGCTCAATACGATACCATGAAAACTGAATTAAATGCTCGTCATGTATTAGTAGCTGATGAAGAAACTGCTAAAGAAGTAAAAGCTAAACTTGATGCCGGAGCAGACTTTGCGGAAGTTGCGAAAGAGTACTCAACTGAAGAAGCGGCACAAGAATCAGGTGGCGAACTTGGCTGGTTTACTTCAGACAAAATGGTACCAGAATTTTCCGAAGCAGCTTTCGCTTTAGAACTTAATACAATTAGTGAGCCAGTTCAATCAGATTTCGGTTTTCACATAATTGAAGTTACAAAAAAAAGAGAAACAGACATTGGGACATTAGATGAAAATAAAGATGAAATTATTAATACTCTTAAATTGAAAAAAGCAGATACAACTACTTTATTGCCTAAAGTTTCGAAATTAATGAACGATGCTGACATCAAAATTAAAGACGAAGACTTAAAAGATGCAATTGATCAAATTTTAAACCCTGAGCCAGCTGAACCAGCTGCTGCTGAATAAGAGATACATAAAAAGGCGCTTCCGCAAATGGGGAGCGCCTTTTATGGTGGTTAAAAACTTCTTAGTGTAATGGATCTAGCTTGACTTGCCCCACCTTCCTTACTCGAATGTAGGTTTGTAGAAAGAGCGATTATCGAGCGGGAACAAACGCTCAGAAAATTCACCAGGGTTCGTTTTATTTAATGCCCTGTCTAGCATGTTCATCTTCGCATCAATATTATCAATATAGTGAAGCATTTCGGCTTCACGTAGCATCGGTTTTTTTGGACTACCCCACTCTTCTTTACCGTGATGTGATAGCACCATATGTTGAAGAAGCATTACCTCTTCTCCATTAATTTGCAATTCTTCTGCTGCTTTTGAAATTTCATTAACCATAATGGTGATATGGCCTATTAAATTCCCTTCAATTGTATAAGAAGTTGCGATTGGTCCAGATAACTCTGTAACTTTACCTACATCATGCAAAATGATGCCTGCATATAGTAAATCTTTATTTAACGATGGATATAAGTCACACAATGACTTTCCGAGTTTCAACATCGAAACAACATGATCAATTAATCCTGAGACATAATCATGATGATTTCTAGTTGCTGCTGGGAATGTCATGATGGCAGCTTGATGTTTCTTTAATAAATGCCGTGTAATACGTTGAATGTGGGGATTTTTCATTTCAAAGAAAAATTGCATCAATTCCTCGAACAATACTTCTTTAGCTTTTTCTGCAGACGGTACAAGATCAGTTAACGAAACGCCTTCATCGTCTTTTGCAGCACGGATACTTTTAATTCGCAATTGGTTTTTTCCTCGATAGTGTTGGATTTCGCCACCTACACGGACAATCGCCTCCGAATGGTACAAGGTCTCATGTTCTTCAGTTGTGTCCCAAAGTTTTGCTTCAATATCTCCACTCTTATCTTGTAGTATCAGTGTCATAAATTTATTTCCCGTAGTTGTAAAAGCCTTTGTAGATTGTTTAATTAGTAGAAAATGGTCTACAGCTTCTCCCACTGCTAATTGTGTAATACCCTTCATATCAATGGCACACTCCTTTCTTTTTGTAAAGTTGAGACATCAATGACGTGTGCATAAGGCCAAATTGATGTCATATCTTCATGACATGTAAAGTATAAGAATTGATGATTGTTTTCTAAATCTGTCATTAATTGTACCATTTGTTTCACTCGGAAACTATCAAAATGGACAAAAGGATCATCCATTATTATTGGAAGTGGAACAGAATCAACAAGTGATTCTGACAAAGCAAAGCGTAAAGAAATATACGCTTGTTCTTTAGTTGCTTGACTTAATTCAGCAATACGAAAACGCATGCCATGAGGATTAATGGCTTCAAAAATTCCTTCTTCATTTACTGCAAGTGATTCATAACGACCATTCGTTAACTGAGTAAAGAATTGTTGTGCTTTTTCAAGAACAAATGGAAGACGTTTCTCTTTTAAATTATACATCGTTTGTCTGACGGCCTCAGTAATCACCTTATTAACGGACCATTTGTGTGCAAGTTCAGCAAGCTCTGCTTTCTTTTGTTCAAATTGTTGAAGTGTATTACCATAGTGTTCATCACTTAACATCGAGCTAGTTTGCTGTTTTAATAACGCTCTTTCTTCTAGCAAGTCATTGTGAGTCCTTACTATATGATTCGAGTGCTCTTCTAGTTGTTCGAGTTGGAATTCCTGTTGGTCTTCATCTTCTGTTGGTAAAGTGATTTTCCCAATAGAATCTAACTGTATATTTATTGTTTTTAAATTATGTTGAAAGGATTCTTTTTGGCGAAATACTGAGTCCGCTTCGTAGAAAGAAGGTTCAGTGTCAACTTGCGCTTCTCTCCATAGCATTTGAATATCATTTGACTGCACTTCAAACAATTTTTGTTTTTCAGTTAACTGAAATGCCCATTTTTTTACTTGTTCCTGATCATGTTCTTGCTCTTTTTTGCACTCTTTAAGTGCATTGGAAATGTTTCGCAAACGACTATAAGCCTGATTTTCAGAAATTGATTCACTTGTAGCTTTCTCCAACTTAGTAAGTCGCGTATGAATTTGCTCCACAACAACTTGATGTTCAGCCGATTTGCGTATATTTAATTGATGTAGTTCTTGAATTTGTCGAATACGTTTGAAGAGTTCTGGAAACAATTGTGATTGCAACAGCCCATCAAATCCGTGAAGCTTTAGAAATTGGTTCAGGGTTTCTTGTGCTTCATTACGTTTTTGAATAACGGCTATTACATTTTGTTCAATTTTCATTAATAATTGTTGTCTATCTTGTCGTTGCTCAGTAAGTTGCAAAAGTCGATCATTATATAAGCTTACTTGTCCAGCTAGCTGCTCTGTCTTTGACAGTTGTCGTTGAAGAGACACTATTTCCGCATGATAATTTTGCGTTTGTTTTTCAGACTTAGGTTGATTCGTGCTCTTCAATAAAACAAAGATTACTCCTGCTAAAAGAATACCACCAACTGCGATTCCCCCATTCCCAAAAGAAATAGCTCCAATTATAGAGGCAAGTAGGATCAGCACACTCACAATGACATGTGTATTTGTATTCTTAATTGTAGGTTCAGTCTCAACTTGTTGTTGTGCTTTTAGTTCTGCAAGTTGTCTTATCAAATAATGCAGTTTTTCAGATTGTTGCTGTTCCTCTTCAGATGGAGCTGACGTTTTGAGTTGAACTAATTTCCGCTCAAATTCTTCACTTTCGCTTTGCGCTCGATCACGGCTTTTAATTTCAAAACGTGTCTCTTCTTCAGCTTGTAGTAACTGTTGCATTACTTGTTGGAAATGCTCTTCTTTTTGAAGTGATACATCCATATCTTTCACAAGGTTAAAATGAGCTTCATCTTTAATTCCTAGTAACCGGCTATGCTGTTCCATTTCTCGTTTCGTTTGTTCAAGTTCAGTTGTAAGTTGTTGCTTTCGAAGCTGCCAGTGATGCCACTCTGTTTCTTTTGACAATAATTCCTCCATTTCTGTTATTCGTTTAAATTCATATGGTTCATTAGATTGTTGTTGTAGCTGTAAAATACTTTGTTGAAGTTGCTCTATTTGAACTTGATGCTCTTGTAAACGATCTTTTATCGCTTCATATCGTCGAATTCCTTCTTTTGGAAATGTAAGTTGATTAATAGCGGCAAGTTTTGTATTGAGCTCAAGTTGTTGCTCTAACAATGGTTTTGCTTGACGATATTTAGCAAGTTGCTCATTTTGAAATTTAAGTTGTTGTTCTTTATCTTTCAACATGTCCAGTTGTTGGTCAATATCTGACATGCGTAAAATTGAAGGTTCATATTGGTTAATTTTCACTCTTTCTTCTTTTAATGTTTGTTCGAGTGTTCGAAGCTCTTCAATTTTCACGTTCATTAGAGGATTCTTTCCAGATTTTTTAAATAAGGCATTCATTTCTTTTGTCGCACGTTGTTCCAGCTTGGTAATAACATCTACTCCAGTTGTACCTGAAGCGAGTAATGTTCGGCTCAGTTCTTCTTCAGTCATCTTTTCGAAGTTTTGTAATTGATGAATGGAAAACGAGAAAATTGACTCAAAAGAGGCACGATCATATCGATAAAGCATCTTTTTCAATGCTTCTTCTTCACCTCTAGTTCCATCTTCAAAGAAAACTATTACGTCACCAGCAGATTTCCCCTTAACGCGTTCAATCACTACACATCCGAACTTGGGGTGGCTTATATGAACTTGTCCACCGTGACGCCCTCCACCTTTTGGTTCATATCTAAGCTGGCCTTGGTTTCGAAGAGGGAACCCAAACAGCACTGACAACATGAACTGTTGAATCGTTGTTTTGCCTGCTTCATTGCATCCGAAAAATACATTGATCCTATCTTTTAGTTCAATTGTAATATCTTCGTGCTGCCCAAATCCATAAATAACTAGTTTTTGAATGCGCATTGGTTTTCCTCACTCCTTTACTAAGAGTTCTTTTTGTAAAAAATCTCGCACTTCTTTTTCTATGGTTTTATAGTCTTCGTCTGCTAATTTGTCCATAAATCGAATCGACCGTGAATGTTGATACACATCACTAACGATTTCTTTCCATTGTTGTGAATCCCATTTTCCCATTACAGATATCACATTCTCCGTTAGTCCACTCGACTCTATTTCAATGGTTTTTGAAGTTTCAATTGAGATAGATTGCACCCAAACATTCGGTTCTTTCATTTCCTGGGTTTCTCGAATCATTGATAGCCATTCATCCATTGGAGTCCCATCAAGCATTGCTAGATTATTAACATCTACTTCAGTTAAATTGAGTTCTATTACGCCAGCTCCATGTTTATTCCGAAACTGATCAATGGCTTTTTCAATTGCCTCAAACCACTCATTCGCGTGAACAATGTCTTCACATGAGCAATTAACCACATCATAAATAATCGCAGAAGTAGGCATGAATGTAAGACGTGCATCTCCCTTTTCAAGAGTGACATCATAATACCCTTTTGGCCCTTTTTCATTACGGTGACGACTTTGAATATTTCCTGAATAAACAATTGGTGGTTCCATATGTAAGACTTGTCGTTTATGGATATGCCCAAGCGCCCAGTAATCGTAATTTTTGCTAATGAGTTCTGCTTTTGTGAAAGGCGCATACACGTCATGTGTTGCGTCCCCCGCCAGACTCCCATGCAACATGCCAATATGTAGCGCATCGATTTGTGCAGCTTCTTCATATGAAGCCATCATCGACTCTTTAACATGTCGTTCTTTATAGCTAAATCCACTTATGTATACATCATATTGTTTTATACGAATATGGACTTTTTCGGTTTTATTTTGAAATACATGTACATTTGATGGAAGTTGAAAGCGTGTCCATTTCCCACCAAGATGATCATGATTACCATGACAAAGAAACACTGGAATTTGATGTTTATCTAAAGTTTCCATCCCATGTTGGAACTTATGTTGCGCACGCAAGCTTCGATCTTCTCCGTCGTAAATATCACCGACGATAAGAACGAAATCAGGCTTTTCTAGAACCGCCGTTTGAATAAGAGTTTGAAAAGCTTCAAATGTACTATTTCGTAGCATTTTTAATTGATGCTCAGGCATTGAGGTAACACCTTTGAATGGACTATCAAGATGCAAATCAGCTACGTGAAAAAATCGAATAGCAGTCATGTGGGAACCCTCCTCCAATAATCGAATGTTTGTTCTTATTTTAACATTTGAATTGGTAAATTACTATCAAATGGTAGTTGTGGATTAAATCATTTTTACTATTTCAAATTTCACACAAGTCACCTAGCATATTCTTCTTTTTTAGGTAAATAGATCGTAATATGTTGTTGTACATTAAGAGATTAATTAACTTACTTAATTTTACTATTACAATGTGGATCAGTTTTTTTTACACCGTAGAGGTCTATTTTTACAACGTCATCTTGCATAATTACAACGATACAGCAAATAATTACACCTGAGCTATCGCTCGACACTTGAACTGTCTCTTCTTAACGGTACAGTGTGGCAAACACGTAATTAATGCAAAAAGCTGCCGAAATCTCATCTTCGACAGCTGTTTCTCTATGAAGTAAAGTAAGCGTTATTCTTTCTTAGCTTTTAGCTCATTATTTTTTTCCTAATTGAATAGCTGCTTTAATATCTTTTAATGATTGAGATGCACCATACATTAACACGCCTCCACGATAAACTCGTGAACCGAACCAACCTAAAATAAATATGGTTACTAACAATATTCCGATTCCGAGTACCGGCTCCCAAACAGGCAAATCAAGCATACCCACTCGTAAGAACATCACAAGGGGTGTGAAAAATGGGAAGTATGAAGCAATTTGCACATAAGTTGCTTGTGGATTCCCAAGTCCTGAAAATGCCACGAAAGATGCTATGATAATTAAAAATGTCATAGGCAACAATATTTGCTGTACATCTTCAGTACGACTCACAAGAGATCCTAGCAACGCTGCTAGAGTAGCGTATAAGAAATAGCCGAGTATGAAGAACACAATTGCAAATATCATTGTACTTATACTGACATTTGCGAAACCGAAAAATGAGAAAACTCCAGATGTTAAATCGGATGAAGTTGTTTGTAATGCCGCAAATCCAACCAAACCGAATAATGAAATTTGCAACAATCCCAGAGTTCCTACACCAGCAATTTTTGCAAACATATGTTTAACTGGCGACACACTTGAAATAATTATTTCCATTACGCGTGATGATTTTTCAGTTGCGACTTCCATCGCTATCATATTTGAATAGTAGAAAACAGCAAAGTAGATGACAAATATTAAGACGTAAACCAATCCTCGTGCTTCGCTTAATTCTTTTTCTGATTTCGAAGAAGCACTTACTGCCGTTTGTTCAAATTGAATTGGAGAAAATAATTGAGAAACTTCTTCTTCTGTTAATTCTAAAGAGTTTGCTTTAATATTTGTTTGAACGCTTTGCAGAGCTTCTCGAATCGTCATTGGTATTT
Source organism: Paenisporosarcina antarctica (assembly GCF_004367585.1). Classification (GTDB taxonomy): domain Bacteria; phylum Bacillota; class Bacilli; order Bacillales_A; family Planococcaceae; genus Paenisporosarcina; species Paenisporosarcina antarctica. Next base: position 882,961 of record NZ_CP038015.1, on the reverse strand, counting down.
CAAAAGTATTGGCATTTTCCGATATGTACGATGCTTGAATGGTATCTTTATCAGATAATACTAAAACTAAAAAGCTGGCAATTTCTTTGTCTGTTATTTGCTTCTCAAGCTCATCATTCGAATTGGTTGTAACTTTTAATGTAATACCGCTATCCGACATATCTAATTGTCGTTGAAGTTGAGTGACTATACTGCTACTCTTATCAACTACTAATATTGTATGATCATCTACACCTTCACCAAAGACTCCTACATCTTGAACTTTTGAAATGATGCTAGAAAGATTCGCCATTAAGAAAATACCCGCCACTACAATTAGCGTTGTAATGACAAATGACTTTGTCTTTGCTTTTGTCCAAAAAGATTGTTTAAATATTGTCCAGAAATCACGCATGATTTTCACCTACCTTTTGGATGAAGATATCATGTAAAGATGGTTCTTCTATTGCAAAATAACGAATGTTCCCTTTCTCTAATGCCGCACGTAATAATTCATGTGCTGTACGTTCTTCTGAAATTTGGAATATACCACCTTCTTTTGAAGGTTTAAACGAACTCACACCATCCATTTGTCCTAAATATGTTAAGTCAAAATCAGCTTTCAATCGCACGTTTTGAAGCCCAAATCCTCGCTTCACTTCGCTGAGAGTTCCGCTTACAATCGATTCCCCGTGATGTAAAATGCAAAGTTGCTCGCACAATTCTTCTACATGGTCCATGCGGTGACTAGAGAAAACGATTGTTGCCCCCTCTTTTTGAATGTCTAATATCGCTTTTTTTAACATTTCAACGTTTATTGGATCTAAACCACTAAACGGTTCATCTAAAATAATAAGCGAAGGTTTGTGAATTATAGAAGCAATCACTTGAATTTTTTGCTGATTCCCTTTTGATAATTCCTCTACTTTTTTGTGTGCATAGTGAGGAACTTCAAAACGTTCAAGCCATTTACTCGCTGCGAATTTAGCTTCGTTCTTCTTCATACCACGAAGCTGTCCTAAATATACTAACTGGTCTGCAACTTTCATTTTTGGATACAAGCCTCGTTCTTCAGGTAAATAACCAATGTGTTTACTACTTGCGTAGGTAATTGGTTGTCCATTCCACGTAATAGCTCCTTCAGTAGCATCCAATAATCCTAAGATCATGCGAAATATAGTTGTCTTCCCAGCACCGTTAGCACCTAAAAAACCATACATACTCCCCTGTTTAACTGTCATGGATAGATCATTAACTGCCATAAAATCCCCAAATTTCTTTGTAACATGCTCAATTTTCAATGTCATGTTTTACCTCCTTACAATCTGTTTAATAAGCTCGTCTAAATACCCTATTCAAAAGAATTTGTTTTATTGTATAGTTCATCAAAGACACCTCTAATTCTAATTCATTCAATAAAGACAAATTAAATGGTAATAGAACTTATAAAATCCCCTGACACAAAATCAATCATTCGTTAATTCTTCATCCTCCTCGTAAACAAATAGGTCTTCGATCGTACAGTTAAATAAGTGTGATAATTTAAACGCCAAATTGATGGATGGATTGTATCTTCCTTTTTCCAATGAAATAATAGTTTGTCTTGAGACATTTAGTTGATCAGAGAGATAATCTTGTGTCATATTGAACTTCACGCGTTTTTCTTTCACAAAGTTCTTCATCTATCCTCTCTCCTTATTTATAAAGTTATTTTAAGTAAAGCCTACTTTACTTAAAATAAATCTGTCAAGTACACTTTACAAACTTTTTTTTTGTTTAGATAACTTGTATAATGAATTTACATTCACTTAAGAAAGGTTGGATATTTATGAAGCCTTATAAATTCACCGCATTCGAAAAGACAGGGAAATTAATTGTAGAAGAAACATGGGAATTTGCTTCAGAGGAAGAAGCAAAATCTAAAGGACAAGATAAGATTGAGGAAAAAGAATTTTTAAATACGACTCATCGTTTAGTGAACACTTCTGGAAAACTCATTTTATTTCATGTATAAAAAAATCTGCTAAAGCGCAATCGCTTTAGCAGATTTTTTCCTTATTCGCCTTTATAGTGCGGTTTTCGTTTTTCTACGAATGCCTGAATTCCTTCTAAGTGATCCTCTGACCTGCGCATTGCGGATTGTGATGAACTTTCAAGAGCCAAGATACTTTCCAATTCATGAACATTTTGAGTATGTAAAATGTTCTTTGACGCAATCATAGCCTTTACTGGAGATGCCAAGAACTTTGCTGCTATATCTTCAGCTCGCTCGAAAGCTCTTCCTTCAGCTGTCACTTCATCAATTAATCCTAATGCTAATGCATCGTGGCCGTTTAGCACTTTTCCTGACCAAATCAGCTGTTTAGCTTTAGGTATTCCAATACGCTCTTTCAAGAAGAAATGTCCCGCTCCGTCTGGGACTAAACCGATTCCAATGAAGTTCATGGCAAGTTTACTGTTTTCTTCTGCAATCACAACATCACAGCCAAGCACTAAGCTAAAACCTAATCCTGCTGCAGCTCCATGAACTGAAGCAATTGTAATCATTGGAAGTGTATAGAGTGCTTTTGCCAATCGACTAACATCAACCATAACCGTATCAATATCCATTGGACTATTTGGATCTAACATTGCTTTTATATCGCCACCTGCTGAAAAGGCACGACCCTCTCCTTTAATAAGTAACACCTGCACAGTTTCTTCTTCATGTAACCATTCTAAAGCTTCAGCAATTTCTTTCATCATGATTGCATTCATTGCATTCATACTGTGTGGTCGGTTTAACGTCAAAGTAGCTAAACGGCCAGTCTTTTCAATTGTTAGTGTTTCATATGTCATAGTAGGCACCTCTCTCAGAATGAATAGTCATTCATATAAATAGTATTCGAGATTAATTTTGTAAATCCTTTAAATTTATTTATAATCTGAAAAGAAACCTTCTATTGTTTTACATTCCTCTTACTTAGCGTCCTAATAAAATATAGGAAAGTAAATTTCAGTTGAGTAATCCGCTTAGATATAATAATAAATACTTCCAATGACAATTATTAAAACTGTATATCCATCTAAAAAAGTTCCTATACTAAAAATGACTAAGGTTCGATAATGGATTCCAGGAGGAAGAATGAAGAATTTACTTTATGCTTTAGGTCCTACATTCATGATTTTTATTGGTTTAACTTATTTCGAGTCAGTTCCAATTACATTCATGCTGTTTTATAGCTGGCTATTTTCTATTCCTTTTGCAACTTACTTGCGGAAAACTCAAGATAGACTAGAGTTTATTCAATCAGTCAAAAATGGATTTACAATGAAGTCGGTTATATTTGGTCTAGTCAGTGGAGTCATATGTTTACTTACAATTTTTAGTTATGTGTATTTTTCACAAGACTACTTATTTAATATAAATCAATTAAATGAATTACTTGTAAAATGGCATTTCAGTGGTTCACATATATGGATATTAATATTCGTTTTAATTGTGATCAATCCCTTTTTAGAGGAATGGTACTGGCGTGAATTTATGCATAAGCGATTGCTTATTTCTTTAAGTGGCACTCAAACTGTTTTCGTGACATCATTTTTTTATTCTTTATATCATTTATTATCACTAGTACCAATGTTTGCAATGCCTTTTAGTTTAGTTGCCACAATACCTATATTCCTAGCAGGATTACTTTGGGGTTATTTTCGAATCAAGTTCACATCAATGGTCGCACCAATAATCAGCCATGCACTAGCTGATATAGGCATTATATTAGTGTATTTGTATTATTTCATCCTATAGATGGAACTTATTAAATAAGATGTTAAAATCAAATTGAACAAAAGTCCCTCTAGTAAGTAAATCTCTTTGAAGATGAAAGTGTTCTTCAAATTCCCTTTATTATTTTTGAGAATAAAATTTATTAAAGTTAATCAAATCACTTGCTTATCAATTAGTTAGGTGCTATGATGAAGTAGAATTATTTTTGTCAGTGTAAAAGATTTGTATACGTTAAAACTTTACGTCTTAATGATCACTTTGGGCAGGGATAGTATTACATTGTGTGAATTTCACACTAGGAGGCAACAAATATGGAACAAGGTACAGTAAAATGGTTTAATGCAGAAAAAGGTTTTGGTTTTATCGAGCGTGAAAATGGGGACGATGTATTCGTACATTTCTCAGCAATCCAAAGTGAAGGCTTCAAATCATTAGACGAAGGTCAAAAAGTTACTTTCGACGTTGAGCAAGGCGCTCGTGGAGCTCAAGCTTCAAACGTTCAAAAAGCATAATATAACCTTTCAACAGACTCTACATTGTAGAGTCTGTTTTTAATTTGTCCAAAAACCACAAAAAACTCCACATCTTGTGTACATAATAATTCATACTTCCCTCAACCAAGTAATATCCATCCTTCTTATATAGAACAAAGATGTATATAACAGAATAAATAGTCTTTTTCACATGGATATTTTACTTTTCTCATGAAATCAATCTAATTTAAAGCTTAATTTCCAAAAAGAAAAAACCAGCACAAGGCCGGTTTATATTCCTTCATATAATGATTGCACTGACTTCATTAGCACACGGTTTACTTCTTCAATTAAACCGCTAAGCGCCATTTCAGCTTGAAGCATGTTTTCAATTTTCGGGTTCGATTGGACGAGTTGGGCTGTTTTTTGTGCATATTCTAGTTCGTCACCAGCAATTTCTTCGCCTTGCATTTGTTTTTGTTGTAAGGTCATTTGCAATTCACGAAAGCTTTTAAACAATGCTAGTGCTTGTTCGTCCGCTTTTACTTCTTCTACTGCTTTTTGCACAGCTGCATACTCTGCAGTTTTCCTAAATGTGTTCTCTAATCGATTAATATCATCATAAATGTTAACTGTCATGTAAATCACTCCTATATCATATTCATTAAGTAGACGATTCCGCCTTGGATTAAACCAATTAGCGCACCCAGTACAGCACCAAGAACTGTAATCATTTTAAATTCTTTTCTTGAAATACCTAAAACTAAATCTTCCAGTCGTTCAACTGGGAATGAATCAACTTGCTCTTGTACCATCTCTTCTAGTCTTAACCGCTGAATCATTTCTTCTAGCTTTACTTCGCCTTGAATAAACGCAAACTCTGTTATTTTCGGCGTTAAGTTAATTGCAGTCCAGTAAGCACCTTCTGGCCAATATGATTGTAGCGTACTATCTAGTCGTTTTTCAACCGCTAGCTCTTGTTTCGCATAGGATTTCACTTTCGTTAAAACTGGTTGTAAATCAAACCCGCCAATCAATTCGTTTAATGGACGACTTTTCAACTTCTCCCATTCCCCTCGAATGACATTCGAAAGTATTTCAAAGGTTCCTGGCGCACGCAAGAATTTTTGTATTTCTGGTTGCACACGATCGACGATGGTAGACGATTCACCCATGAACATTTGAATCATGTTGCCAAACGTTCCTTTAGAAGAAAGGAAATCATCAATTAATCGTTTCACTGTTTGACGCCCTTCTTCCGAGTCGAAATACGTTTCCCCTTTTTCAATCATGTAAGTAACAATTTCAGGAATGCGCTCTTCAGCTTGTTTCTGCCATTGTTCAGGAGCTATTTCTTTCACTGTTTTTGAGGCAAATCGTGATTCAATTAATGCCATTTGCTCATCAAGTATTGAATCGAATTTCCCTTCCACTAGAGAAGGTACATGTTCAATCCCTGCTTTTGACAGCCATTGTTGAAGGGTCATATGTGATTCAAACACGTGTTTGGAAAGTTGTGACTGAATCCATAACTCAGCTTTTTTCCGCATGTCATTAGAGAAGAATCGTCGTTTAAACGTTTCAGGTGTTAATAAATGTTCAACGACCGTTCGACCGAGTTGTTTAGCTAGCTCATCCCTACGCTTTGGAATCAGTCCAGGCGTAAAGGGTACACGCCATTTACCTATATATTTCGCTTCATGAGGACGAAACAGCATTTTAATCGCGAGGTGATTCGTATATCCCCCGATCAAGGCACCAATAAATGCCATGAATAGTAATATCCATATAAAATTCAATTTGTTCACCTTTTTCTATCAAGCTACCTTCAATTATAACAGCAAAGGTAGTATGTTAAAAATGTGAACCCATATTTATAACGCGTTATAGATTGTTGAAAATCTAATTGCATGTTCCATCTCATCATGCATGGCAATAAACAAGGGATTGTATGCTTCGGGTATAGGGATAGTGAGTAGCATTTCTTTATAAAATTCGGTTGCTTCTAGCTCATCTACAAGCGAATCTTTCGCAGCTTGCTTTAAGTTGGTCGCTGGTTGAGGTTTTTCGGGATTTTGTACAAATTGCCCAGTCAGCATATAATGGAGTTGTTGAAACATTTCATAATGACTTTTTTCATCTTCCATTGCATGCTTGATAAACAATTGCCAATAGGGATCGTCTGTGAGCTTTAGCATGTATTTATAGAAATAAAAAGCTCGATACTCTTCTTCAATAGCTTTTTTTAGCTGTTCATTAAACAACAGGCCACTCCTTTTCGCCTTTTTTCTAGCGTATGCGAGTGTGACTACACCTATGAAAGGGGATATTTTCATGCTTCAACATTTTAGCTTCAAACCGATGTTTGAAAATAAGCAATTACCAGGCTGGACATTTTCTTTTTTTTACCAACATTCTCGCTATAGCGGTGAATACTTTCCGGATGGATCAATCACTTGGACAGGCGGATCCACGCCGCCTACCGAAGAAACTGTAAAGAAAATGATACACGAATTAATGTTATTCCACGTTTACGATTGAAAATTATGGGGATTCATAAAAATATAAGAGATACAAATCATTTTTCTCATATATAATGCTGTTAACTATTCTTAATTCAAAAAGCTAGAAACGCAAAATAATTTGCGTTTCTAGCTTTTCTTTTTTATCTACTTTTCACTAACATACTAACTGCTTCTTGAATAGCTTCTTCAGCAGAAGTACCTTCTTCATTAGCTGCAACAATACAACGTTCTAAATTTTTCGCGACAATTAACCCAATTGTACGGTCTGTTGCAGATCGAACGGCAGAAAGTTGAGTTACAACATCACGACAATCTTTGTCTTCTTCCATCATCTTGATGACGCCTCTCACTTGTCCTTCAAGACGTTTCAATCGATTCATCACATCTTTATCATAATTCAAGATCGTCACTCCTCACTAGCACATCTTCTTTCTTATACGATAGCGGAATTAACAAGAAAAATCCACAACATTTCTTGCATCAAGTGAATATTGTTTAAAAGCGCAAAGCTTCTTCTAGATCGTTTTAACTTAATAATTTTTATTCTTCAAAAAGGGAGTAACCCTTACTCTACTTTTGAATCCAGAGTTACACCAGATTGTAAACGGTACATTTGTTCATAACGTCCGCCTAAAGCTACTAACTCCTCATGTGTACCTTGCTCCGCAATTTTACCATTATCCAATACTAAAATGCGGTCTGCACTTTTAATAGTAGAAAGTCGATGTGCAATAATAAATGTAGTACGCCCTTTTTTCAACACAGCCATAGCATGTTGAATTATTTCTTCCGTTTCCGTGTCAATATTTGATGTTGCTTCATCTAAAATTAAAATCGCTGGATCAAATGCAAGTGCTCGTGCAAATGAAATTAATTGACGCTGTCCCGAAGAAAGCGTACTCCCTTTTTCTATTACAGGTTCATCAATGCCTTTTGGTAAATGCTTCAGAACGCGATCTCCTCCAACAGCATCTAAGGAAGCTTGCACTTTTTCACGTGAAATCCTGGGATCGCCTAGACTAACATTGGATTCAATGGTCCCTGTAAATAAATATGGATCTTGTAATACTATTCCCATATGGTCACGTACGGTTTGACGGGGTAAGTCTTGAATGTCTATTCCGTCAATTGTAATGGTACCTTTTGACACATCATAGAAGCGGAACAATAAATTCATAATTGAACTCTTCCCCGACCCCGTATGGCCAACTAGTGCAACAGTCTCACCTTGTTTCGCTTCAAAAGAAATTCGTTTTAATACATACTCTTGCTCTTTATAAGCAAACCATACATCGTCAAATCGTACATCTCCCATATAACGCTCAATTTTTTTATCACTTACAACCTCACCTGATCTGTCTAGTAATCGAAAGACGCGTTCAGCTGCGACTAATGCTTGCTCAAGTTTAGCCAACTGATTTACGACTCCCGTTACAGGATTAAATAACCTAGTGATGTAATCAACAAACGCATACAATACACCTACAGAAATTACACTTGTAGCAGTTAATGAAGCACCACCGAAATACCAAATGAAAAATACAAATGTCATCGATCGAATAACGCTTACTAAATTGTGAGATGTGCCAGCATCTAAATACAACAATTTATTTTGATACTTATAATGTTCACGATTTACCACATCGAATTCTTCATGCATTTGTTCTTCACGACGAAACGCTTGAATAATTGTCATCCCTTGAATAGATTCATTAATCATAGCGTTCATATCACTTACTTTTTCTCGAACAATGTGATTATACTTCGCTGCATATTTTCGATACAAGATCATCCAAATATACAAAAGCGGCAAGACAAACAAAGTAATCGCCGCCATTTTCCAATTAAGGAAGAACAATGCCACATAAATGCCTGTAATGTACATTGCACTTGAGGCAAATTGAGATAACACAGTCACATATAATTCTCGAATTGCTTCAGTGTCATTCGTAATGCGTGCAACAACTTTGCCTGCAGGCAAGTTGTCAAAGTAACGAATAGGCAAAGTTTGTATGTGCTTATAGACGTCGTTACGCATTTTTTGAATAACACGATTCGCAGCTTTTTGTAATAATAAATATTCACCATAACGAAAGACAGCCGATACAATCGCTAAGGTAAAGAATACTCCAAGTAAAATCGCTATTGGTTCAAAATCAAGTGGAGCACCATCTACTACTCCGACAATATGTTCGTCAATAATTTTTTTTGCAATTAACGGACCCGCTAAATCTGCAGCCACTGCAACAGTCATAAGGGCTATTCCGATGATTAAAAGTTTTTTATAATGAAGGGCGTACACCCATAATCTTTTGCCTGTACTCATGATGACACCTCCTCAATTTGCTGGCGGTCAAACTGTTCTTTATACCAGCCCTTATTCGCAAGCAAATCTTCATGAGTTCCTTCTTCAATCATTCCCCCATCATCTAACACAATGATCCAATCTGCGTGTTGAATGGCAGATAAACGATGGGTTGTAATAATGGTTGTTTTTCCTATTCGTTCTTGCTGAATATTTTCAATAATATGTGCTTCAGTTTTAGCATCCACTGCAGACAGAGAATCATCTAATATTAAGATTTCCGGGTTTTTAATGAGAGCACGTGCAATAGAAATACGTTGCTTTTGTCCACCAGATAAAGCAACTCCTTTTTCACCAACAAGAGTATTCAAACCTTGGGGTAACATTTCTAAATCTTTTTGAAAATGGGATAATCGAATAGCTGTTTCAATATCTTCGTCAGTTCCTTCCGGAAAACCAAACAAAATATTTTCTCTGACTGTTCGTGAGAATAGCACATGGTCTTGTGGTACATAGCCAATCCAATTTCGAACCTGATTTTTCGTTTGTTCTTCAATCGCCACTCCTCCAAGTGATAGAGATCCACTTCCTACCGGATATTCACGTAGTAATTGTTTAATAAAGGTCGTCTTTCCACTACCCGTTTTTCCTACAACCCCAAGTGTATGACCTTGTTCAATATGAACATTTATATTTGATAAATTGATTGTTGTAGATTTTGGATATTGGAATTCTACTCCCGAGAATCCGATACGACCTGGACGTTCTAAAGATACTGGAAGTCCCGGATCTTTCACGTCTTCTACATGATCAAGGGTTTCTTGTACACGATCGAGAGATGCATTGCCCCGTTGCATAATATTTACTAGTTCACCAATTGCAAACATAGGCCAAATAATCATACCTAGATAGATGTTAAATGAGACTAAGTCACCAAGGGACATTTCCCCCTCTGAAACTAAGAGTGCACCGTACCCTAAACCGATTATGTAACTAACAGCTGTTAGTATTTTTGTAATCGGGTTAAACAATGCATCGATTTTTTCAACTTCCATGTTTTTAGAATATACATCTTCCGTCATATCATCGAATTGCTTCTCAGATTGTCGTTCTTGTACATATGCTCGAATAACACGAACTCCTGCAACAGCTTCTAGTACACTATCATTCATATCACCAAAGGCATCTTGTGCTTTCATGTACTTCTCGTGAATGCGCTTGCCAAGAATTTGCATAATGATTGCTAGAATAGGTAATGGTAAAAGAGCAAAAAATGTTAATTTCCAACTAACGAGAACTCCCATTGCTACTATAATTGTAAGCATATAAAGGGATGAGTCTATTAATGTTAAAATACCAAATCCTGCTGTTGTGGAAACTGCTTTTAGATCATTTGTGGCACGTGCCATCAAGTCACCCGTTCGATTTTTCTCATAAAAAGACGGTGTCATGCGTAAGAAATGTTTCATTAAACGACTACGCAGTTGCTTTTCAATGACATATGCTCCACCAAATAATTGGTATATCCAAATAAAGTTACTTAAATAAGTAACAATGGTAACAACTATTAACCCTAGTATAAATGTCATGAGTAACTTCATTGTTAATGTTTGTTGATAAATGGCATCAATCGATTCTCCCAGTAACCAGGGGGGAACAATTTCGAGAACGTTTGTAACCAGAAGTAACGATATAGCAATTGTGTATCGCTTCCAGTTTTCCGCAAAAAACCATTTTAATTTAAATAAAACTGTGAACATATAGTTTCCTTCTTCCTTCGTTTAAGGTTTGGCTTTCACTAGCCGCCTTCTAGAGATTCCTTTATCATCATTTGTTTCTGTTGCTGATAGTTCATCGTCAGCACTCCATTTCATTTTAAATTTATGTGACAGCACATGGCTGATGACACCAAAATATGGTAATAAAGAAACACAAAAAAGCACACGCCCTTTTACAGATGCGTGTACACATGAAAGTAGGAACTGGTATCCATACCTGTTCCTTGTTTATTGTTAAATCAAAGAGAATTAACTGGAAGGTACGGAGGAACTATGTAATTTAATACAATTTCAATTGTAAAAGTCATAATACGTACCTCCTCTTTCTACATTTTTTTACTTACTTAGATTATCATGGATTTTTTTGTATTGTCAATAGATTTTGAAAAAATAATTATTTTATCACTTGTGTTTATACGATTTCAGGAAGGGTATTTATAAGGTGACAAAATCATTCACGAATGAAGGAGCGATTCACCATGGAAGAAAAAAGAATGTTAAAGTTAGACGAAATGAAAAAAAGATCGCGGTTTGGTTGGAGCGACCTTTATTAATTATGCTACATACTTAATTATATTCTTTGCTGTTTTATGGTTTCATATTAATTATGTATTCCCTATGCTCGGATAAGAGAGGAGTTTTTATTTATGTTTAACAAAATGATTGTTGGTTATGATGGGTCAGAGGGTAGTCAGGTAGCACTGAGCCGCGCTGTTGATGTGTTGCGTAACCGACCAAATAGCGAACTAATCATAGCTTATGTAAACGACTATGATGAAAATGGAGATACATCTTATTCAAGCGAGGCTTTAGGTATGGCCCCAATTTTAACAGATATAAATAATCAGGGTACCTCAGGTCAAATTGATCCAAATTCACCGCACCATTTCGCAAGGGAATATGCTAATAAAATGACTGAATCTATACAACTGGAATTAAATAGACATCATGTTGAAGCCCAAATCGTTGTTATTGATGGACACCCAGCGACAGCATTATCCGCTCTGGCTAAAAAAGAAAAAGTGGATGCCATTGTCGTTGGAAATAGTGGGAAGTCTGGATTCCAGAAGTTCTTCGTCGGTTCTGTTAGTGAAAAAATCGTAAAAGAATCACCTTGTACCGTTATCGTTGTAAAATAAACACTAGTTGCGCTCCTATCTCAATAGGAGCGCATTTTTATTTCGATTTCACGTTTCTTTCACGTATACTAGGAAGAAGAATTAGAGAAGTTAGGTGTGAGTAGAAATGGCGCGTCAAAAGAAAATGGACGAAGCAGAAATGCTAAAAGAAACCGAAAAGTTACTGCTCGAACGTGGGTATGAAGGCTTTTCTTTTAAAGCATTGTCCGCAAATTTAGATATTGCGCGCAGCACCATCTATGAATATTACAGCCATAAAGATGATTTAATCACTGATTATATGTTTATTTTAGTAAAAAAAGTGATGGATGAAATGGAAAAAATCAAGTCTGAAACCACTGGACTTGATACGATGAAAGAATGGCTGAAATTGTTTATGAGATATGATCAAGTTCACTATATGATCAGCATGCGCTCCCAGCTCGATCAATCGGAGTCTGAAATCGCTCGTAATCGTTTAAAACAAATGGACGGACTTCATGGGAAAATGTTTTTTATGTTGTCTAATCAAGTAAAAAAAGCAAAAGAACTAGGAGAAGTTCGTGATGACTTACCTAATGAATTGGTTGCCTCATTCTTTTTTCATTCAATATTGTCTAGACCTGCGAATGATGAAAACATTGAGGGCTGGGCAAATAAACTAAATGACATTATCGAAAATGGAGTTAGACCACATAAGGAGTCGTGAATATGAAAATTGCAGTGCTATTACGAAATGATTTACGACTACATGACCATCCTGCTCTTTCTCAAGCAAAGCTTGATGGTGAAGTATTACCTATTTATATTTTAGAAGCTGATTTAGGTGCAGCATTTAAGTACTGGACACATCGCAATTTGAAATCCTTTCAAGCTTCTATTCGCGAGCTTGGTGGTGAACTATATGTTTCAAGTACTCCATTAGCTGAAACAGTAAAAGAGCTAAAGAAAGTTAGTGCGATTGATGCAGTGTACTTCAACCGTTCGTATCATCCACACCAGCGGGTACGAGATGAAGAATTGTCAAAACAATGGTTTGATGACGGTCTAGCTGTTAAAACATTTGAAGGCACCATGCTTCTTCCCCCTTGGGATTCAGTGAAAGAAAATGGTGAGCCTTATAAAGTTTTCACTCCTTTCTATAACCACTTTCGAACTAAAAATATTCCCCAAGTCGTACCTCGTATAAGAGAAGTGAAATTTGCGAAAGTTACTACAAGTGTGAAATGTATATCTACAGACATTAATACATTGCAGCTCGTCCCTTCAATAAAGTGGACAGATGGTATTGATGAAGCATGGCCAGCGGGAGAAGAAGCTGCAATTGATCTCGTCAAAACATTTATAGACGAAGACTTAGCTGCATATAAAACAAAGCGCGATTTTCCTGCAATTTCAGGAACTTCCCGTATTTCTCCTTATTTAGCTATCGGCGCATTATCAGTTCGCAGTGTTTATCATTACGCTTTAAAAATGCAACCCAATGTAAGTGAAGCGTTTATTCGCCAATTAGTGTGGCGCGAATTTGCATATCAAACGATTGTACACTATCCTCATACAACGAGTAAGCCGCTTAATGAGAATTTTTTGAAGTTCCCTTGGTTGAATAATGAAGTGTATTATCAAAAATGGTGTGTTGGACAAACTGGTATTCCATTAATAGATGCAGGAATGCGCGAACTATGGTCGACTGGCTTTATGCATAATCGCGTGCGAATGAATGTAGCTAGTTATTTAACGAAACATTTATTGGTAGACTTCACAAAAGGCATGTCTTGGTTTTCAGATACACTAATTGACTCCGATATTGCCAATAACTCTTTCGGTTGGCAATGGGCCTCAGGAAGTGGAGCGGATGCAGCACCTTATTTCCGAATCTTTAATCCGTATTTACAAAGTCAAAAATTTGATGGTGAAGCACTTTATATTAGAAAATGGGTTCCCGAGCTTCGTTTACTTTCAAATAAAGACATTATTGAACCTGATCAAGCATCTGAGGATGCCCTTGAAGAGGCTGGAGTTGTATTAGGTGAAACTTACCCCTACCCAGTAGTCATTCATAAAGTAGGACGAGAACGTGCCTTGCTAGCTTACAAAGAAGTCAAAAATAAAGGATGAACTCGTGATTCAAGTGAGTCCATCCTTTATTTTTTTGGAGAGATTTTACTATGCTCATTTATTGCTATTTTTCTGGAAGTAAACTCTATTGTTCTCTAGAAATGTACTTGTTCAACCAACACTGCACGCACAGGGCTTCCGTCCGCTCCCTCTATTTTTAAAGGAAGTGCAATTAATTGATATGTACCTTCCTTTATCTCGTCTAACACGAGTCCTTCTAAAATATAGCGACCTGCCGTTCCTAAAGCATGATGCATGGGTAGATCTTTGCTCGTAATCGCATCTACTGACGGCAAATCTACTCCTAATAAAACAATGCCTCTTTCAACCATCCACTCTACCACTCCAACTTCAAAGACTGGAATTTCGTCAGGGAAAATAACTCTTTTATTCCAGGCATTTGTGCGGAAAAGAACGGCCTTTGCCTTACCTGTTAGGACTTCTTTTAGTGATTCTCTAGAAATCACATCTTGCCCACTTACATCAATGACAATCGCATCGACAATATAGTTTTCTAAAGGTAGTTCATGCACTTTCTTCCCTTGTTCATTAAAATGAAATGGGGCATCGATATGAGTACCAATATGTGTACTTGTCGTTATTTGTCCTACATTCACAGAACCACTTTGTTGCTTTGTCCAGTTTAATTGAAATTGGAATGGCGTATCACCTGGCCATTCAGCTACATCACTGTTCAACAACATGGAAATGTCATGTATTTTCACTTACGCCACCACGTTTCGTTCATTGGAGAATGTTTTATACGTTTCTTCTGCCATAATAAGTTTTAATCGTTGGACCATTTCCCAGACGTCTTCAAAACTAGAATAAAAACTAATAGGAGCTAATCGAATGATATCCGGTGAACGGAAATCAGGAACGACATTAGCTTGTTTCAACGCTTTACAAATACGAGCTGCTTCTGGATGGGCTAACGCAATATGACCACCTCGCGCTTCATCATCAACAGGGGTAACATCGACAAAACTAAACCTTCCCACTTCTGCTTGAATTAAGTCACGTAAATACTGCGTCAACGCCAGCGATTTAGCTCGAACATTTCCCATACCCGCCTCTTCAAATAATTCAACACTTCCAGTTAGTGGAGCTACACTAAACAAGTTTGGTGTACCGATTTGATAAGCACCTGCTCCACTTGCTTTTGAAAAATCATGTGACATATCAAATTGCTTCGTTTTGTCTGAACCAAACCAACCAGCTAGACCTGGCAACTCATCGTGATGACGTTCATGAATATAAAGTCCACCTGATCCTCCTGGGCCACTATTCATATATTTATAATGACACCAAATAGCGAAATCTACTTTTTGGTTATGTAGTTGGTGAGGAACTGCCCCAATTGAATGGGCTAAATCAAACCCGACTAAAATCCCTTTTGAATGTGCCATTTCGGTAATCTTCTCTACATCTAATAATTGCCCACTTCGATACAACACAGACGGCAACATTAATATGGCTACGTCCTCAGTAAGCATTTCTTCAATCGCTGCAAGCGTCAATGTATAGCCATCATCACTTTTTACTTTTCGCAGTGACACTGCAGGGTCTAGTCCACGTAATTTTAAATGACTTTCTACAGCATAAATGTCCGAAGGGAAATTCAGTTCGTCTACGACAATGACTGATCTTTCAGCAGTTGGATGAAACAAAGTAGAGAGCATTTGGTGAATATTAACGGTAATCGATCCAGTAACCATAACTTCATTACTATTAGCTCCAACGACGGTTGCCACTCGTTCACTTAACTTTTCTGAATAAGTAAACCAAGGATCCTTCCCCTCAGTCCATCCATCAATACCCTTTTCACGCCAACTTGATAGTAGGTTTTCAAGGGTTGCCTCTGATCGTTTCGACATAAGACCTAAGGAGTTCCCGTCCATATATAATTGATTTTCTGGCAAGTAAAACTCTTCTTTAAATGTACGCATGTTGTCTTGATTATCCATTTCTTTTGCAAACATTACCGTCGTATCCAAAGTCTGATCTCCTCCTTAGCCAAAAATGGCAAAGCTTAGTGCACCTAAAATGGCAGTGATAATTACAACAACCCAAGGTGATAGTTTATAAAATACTAACAGAGTAAAGGAAATTAACACAATGACAAAATCTATAGGGTCATGCACTGCACTTGTAAAGACTGGGTCATAAAGAGCGGCTAGTAAAATTCCTACTACCGCTGCATTAACTCCCTTTAAAGCGGCTTGTATTCTTGGCTTAGTTCGAATAATTGCCCAAAATGGTAAAGTCCCAACTACAAGTAAGAATGATGGTAAAAACATGGCAATCACGGCAATAGCAGCTCCTGAAAAGCTCCCCATAATTTGACCAAGGTATCCTGCCAATGTAAACAATGGGCCAGGAACAGCTTGTGCGGCGCCGTAACCTGCAATAAATGTATCTGCAGACATCCAACCAACTGGCACTACTTCGCGTTCTAACATAGGCAGTACGACGTGTCCTCCACCAAATACTATGGAACCTACTCGGTAAAAGATATCAAAAATCGCATACCATGTAGCTTGAACAAAAGGTCTAAATACTGGTAATAAAATAAGTAAAGCAAAGAATAGAATCCAAGCGATTATGCCGGTTTTCTTTCCAAACGACAATGGTATTTCAACAACTTCTGATGCTTTTTCATTTTTGTAATAAATAACACCAAAAATTCCTGCCAATACAATAATCGAAATTTGTCCCCATGCTGTTGGAATTAGCAATGTCGCGGCGGCAGCAATCATTGCTACAGTGATTCTGGTCCTATCAGGTGTTAATGATTTCCCCATACCCATTAGAGCATGTGCTACAACTGCAACTGCCACAATTTTTAGACCTTGAATCCATCCGCTTTCAAATGAACCTGTCTGGGTAATAATCCACCCCAATGCCATTAATAATAAGACAGATGGAAGAGTAAAACCAATCCACGACAAAATACCGCCTAGTAATCCCCCACGGAGCATACCAATTGATATCCCTACTTGTGAACTCGCTGGACCTGGTAGGAATTGGCATAACGCTACCAAATCAGCATACAGTTTATCGTCTAACCATTTTCTCTTTTTAACATATTCGTCTCTAAAAAATCCGATATGTGCTGCGGGTCCTCCAAATGACGTTAAACCAAGTTTTGTTGATGCTACTAAGATTTCAAGATAACGACCTGCTTTTTTTGTTGACATATTTTCATCACTTCCAAACATATAAGTTTACTCTTATATGATACAAGAGGAAGAAACTCGTTAACAGTATAAACTTCATTAGAAAGTAATATTTGTTTTTTATACGTAAGTATTTTATTATTATAGGTATTAACTATTTTTCAGAAAACAGGAGGTGTACACTTTGTTCTCCCCCTCATTCGGGTTTGGAACAAAGGAATTCTTTGGACATAGCCATACGATTGACAGCATTTGCTGTCTTAATCGCCTTAACGGCATTCTTCGTTGCAAGTGAGTTTGCTATTGTAAAAGTGAGAGCAACCCGCATTGATCAATTAATTGCGGAAGGAAATAAACGTGCGGTAAATGCAAGACGAGTCGTTTCAAATTTAGATGAATATTTATCAGCGTGTCAGTTAGGTATCACAATGACCGCTCTTGGTCTTGGTTTACTCGGAGAACCTACAGTTGAGCTTATATTACATCCAATTTTTGAACGTTTCGAGCTTAGCGAAAGCATGTCGAACATCTTTTCTTACGGAATTGCGTTCTCATTCGTTACATTCTTGCACGTAGTTGTCGGTGAATTGGCACCGAAAACGTTAGCTATTCAAAAAGCGGAGGAAGTTGCTTTAGCTACTGCAACACCATTAATTTGGTTCTACCGCATCATGTATCCGGTAATTAAGTTCTTAAATGGTTCTGCTCGTGGACTTACAGGCTTATTCGGATTACAGCCAGCTTCCGAATCTGAACTTGCTCATACAGAAGAAGAACTTCGCATGATTTTATCAGATAGCTTGAAGAGCGGTGAAATTAACCAATCAGAATATAAGTTTGTAAATAAAATTTTTGAATTCGACGATCGGATTGCTAAGGAGATTATGGCTCCCAGAACAGAGATGAGCACCATTGATAAACATACAACTCTTCGTGAAGTGTTTGATCAAATAAATGTCGAGCAATATACACGCTATCCTGTTACTGATGGTAATAAAGACCATGTAATTGGACTAGTAAACATGAAAAATCTACTAACTGCTTATATTAAAGATGCAAACAATATCAATCGACCTGTAATTGACTATGTGCAACCCATTATTCGTGTTATTGAAACAATACCTATTGGTGAGTTGTTACTAAAAATTCAGCGTGAACGTATTCATATGGTGGTTCTGATGGATGAGTACGGTGGTACGTCTGGACTGGTTACTATTGAAGATATTCTTGAAGAAATCGTCGGTGATATTCGAGACGAGTTTGATAATGATGAACTGCCAGACGTTCAAAAGTTAGGTGATTATCATTATATTCTTGATGCAAAAATATTAATTCAAAATGTTAATGATCTTTTAGGCATAGATATTGATGAAGAAGATATCGATACAATTGGTGGTTGGTTCTTAACAAAACATTTCGAAGCCATTAAAGGTGAAAAAATAATTGAACAAGGGTACGAATTTACGATTAAAGATATGGAAGGTCATCACATACTATATTTAGAGGTCATGAAGTTAACTGAAGAAGAAGTCGCTGATTTTCGCATAGATCAATCAGTGGAATCTTAGAGCTAAACGACTCTCCCTAAGAGGGTCGTTTTCTTATGTCTAAAAGTTTTGCAGGGGGGAAACAAAATGGAGCTATATACAAATTTACGCGAAGGCGAAAAAGGCGCTTGGTTAAGTATAGGAACATATATCATACTAAGTGCATTAAAGCTGACGATTGGCTATATTGGAAACTCGGAAGCATTAAAAGCAGATGGTCTTAATAACATGACAGATATCATCGCCTCTTTCGCCGTGCTGATTGGTCTACGTATTTCTCAAAAGCCCCCTGATCATAATCATCATTATGGACATCTTCGCGCAGAAACTGTTGCCTCTCTTGTAGCATCTTTCATTATGGCTACTATAGGCTTACAAGTGCTTATTAATGCCGGTAAGAATTTACTTCACCCAGTTTATGAAACTCCTTCAATTTGGACCGCAGTTGTTGCAGGTGGCAGTGCCGTCGTTATGTATATGGTGTACCGTTACAATTTGAAGTTAGCGAACCGCATTAACAGTACAGCCGTCAAAGCAGTTGCTTATGATAATCGATCAGATGCTCTCGTAAGTATTGGAGCAACTATCGGGATACTAACTGCAATTTTCGGACTCCCTATTCTTGATTCAATTACCGCTATATTGGTTGGCGTACTTATTATGAAAACTGCATTTACTATTTTCTATGAAGCAGTTCATACACTTACAGATGGATTCAACGAAGAAGAAGTAGAAACATTATCAGTTCTTGTAGAGAACGTTCAAGGTGTCCTCCATTTGAATGACTTCAAAGGAAGAATGCATGGAAATCTCATGTTTGTTGATTTAACCATAGCGGTAGATCCAAGTCTTAATGTCGTAGAAAGTCATCGAATTACGGAGGAAATAGAGAAGAAAATTCATAATGTAAAACCATTTTCCGAGGTGTTTGTCCATATCGAACCTTACCAGCTTCATCTGTCAGAAGAATAACGCAATTTCTTGCTTTGGGCATCATGTTAGTTTTTTCGGAATATAAACAAAAATTCCCTTAAATACATTGACTAAATATATATATTTTTGGTATGGTTGTTACATCAAAAGAAAGCAGGTGAGGTATTATGACAATTTTATTAGAGAATGTAAACAAGCGAATTGGCATGTTCCAGGTATCTCATCACAATTGTGCTTTCTAAAAGTAGACCGTTTCTTGTGGTGTGTATTTAACCGTGACTGCCTTTTCGCAGCCACGGTTTTTTATATACACAAAACAGGAGGAATATACTTTGAAAACAGTTGAAAATTATGGATGGAACGAATCATGGAAAACAAAATGGGATAACCAATCCAACAGTGAAAAATTACAAGCAAGCATCGCTGGTCGTATCTTGCTAGAGCATAAACATATGTACCGCGTTGTAACAGACGAAGGTGAATGGTTAGCCTCTCTTTCCGGGAGTTTTAAGCATGCAGCACAAGATCGTAGAGACTTCCCTGCTGTCGGTGACTGGGTTGCTGTAGAAAAAATGCCTGGTGAAGAAAAAGGTATTATTCGCAGTATCCTTCCACGAACATCGCTTTTTTCTCGAAAAGTTGCTGGTCTAACAACTGCAGAACAAATTGTCGCAGTAAACGTCGATATCGTCTTTCTTATCATGTCTCTAAACTTAGATTTTAATGTTCGCCGACTCGAACGATATATAATTGCTGCTTGGGATTCTGGGGCAAACCCCGTTATCGTACTGACCAAAAAGGATCTATGTGATGATCCACGATTCTATGTTACTCAAGCAAATGATGTAGCATTTGGAGTGCCCATTCACGTCGTCAGCAGTGTAACCGGCGAAGGAGTCTCTGAACTTCAAGAATTATTAAAAGATGGAAAAACAGCAGCTCTTCTTGGCTCATCTGGTGTTGGAAAATCATCTTTAACAAACGCCCTATGTGGTGAAGACGTAATGGTGGTTCAAAACATTCGAGAAGATGACGACAAAGGACGCCATACTACTAGTCATCGTGAATTGTTCCGCATGCCTGGTGGAGGATTGTTAATAGATACACCTGGTATGCGCGAGTTTCAAATGTGGGATAACAATGAAAGCTTAAATACAGGATTCAAAGATGTCGAGCAATTTGTAAATTCATGTCGTTTCACTGATTGCCAACACACTAATCAACCAGGTTGTGCCGTGCAAGAAGCACTCGAAAATGGTTCTCTAACCCGCGAACGCTATGCAAGCTATGAAAAGCTAAAACGTGAACTTGCTTACGTTGAAAGAAAAGCAGATGCTGCAGCTCAAAAAGCAGAGCGTGGAAAATGGAAACAAATTACGAAAGACATGCGTAAACGCTCAGCGAAAAAGAGGTAAGCACTAAATAATTGCCAGCCCTTAAAAAATGGGCTGGCTTTTCTGTGGGTGACAATCCCGCGAGGTTCGTTTATGAAAGTGTGGCTGTAGGGTTAGACAACTAACAACAAATGTCTGTTTATGACATTGAAAGATTTCCAGGTAGTTTTCGGCAACGACGAAAGCATTACATTCATAGGATTATCTGAAATTGTAAAATGGAGATGTGACGATGTCACATCTCCATTTATTAGAAAAACCACATCCTATGCAGGTATGCAGTTCTTACATTACATTTATATTAATTGTTGTACGTTTACTTCTTTCCCTATGCGCGTATACATTTTTAATTCTTCAATTAATTTGTCCACTTGTTCAGCCGCTTCTTTTAATAGTCCATCGCGATCATAATCAAATGTACTTGGATCTAGCACTAATTGACAAGGAATTGCATTAGCATAAACCCCTCGCATGACCGTACGCATGTTGTTTAAACAATTAATACCACCTTTACCGCCACCAGCAATAGCGATTAAGCCAACTGGTTTGTGTAGAAATTGTGTGCCACTTAAGAAATCTAATGTGTTTTTTAGTGCCCCACTCATTGCACTATGGTATTCAGGTGATAGTAATACTATCGCATCCGCTTCTAGAACAGACTTACGTAAAGATTTTACAAATGGATTAGTTGTTTGATCCTCTTCACCTGTATACATTGGCATTTCCATCACACTTAAATCCAATGTATGGAATCCGTAGGTACGTTCGATAAATCTAGCTGCAATTGCAGTTCTACCGTGTTTACGTGGTCCTCCACTGATTACTAATATTTTCATCTCATTGTCTCCTTTTACAATCCACTCGGATCGGTTAACCCGTGCTTCACTGCATAAAGAGCAGCCTGCGTACGGTCTTGTACGTGTAATTTCGAAAAAATGTTGGATATATGTGTCTTGACTGTTTTCTCTGTGACAAACAAGGATGAAGCAATCTCTTTATTGCTTTTCCCTTTTGTGAGCTCTGATAAAACATCCTGCTCTCTAGGTGTAAGTGGATATAACTTATGCGGTGGATCAATTTGCGGTTCACGTACTTTCATTAGTTGTGATGTGGCAATCGGATGCAAGGTATTTTCCCCACGCATTAATTTTCGAATGGATTCTACTAAATCATCAGGTTCAATATCCTTTAATTGATAACCTGCTGCTCCCGCTTCAATTGCAGGTATGACGTGATCGCGATCTGAAAAACTCGTAAGCATCAAAACCTCTGTATTCGGGTATTGTTCTTTGATTTTTTTCGTCGCTTGAATCCCGTCCATTTCTGGCATGACCAAATCCATTAATACGATATCTGGTCTGAGGCTAGCTGTCAACTCAACGGCTTCTCGACCGTTCGTAGCTTCCCCCACAACATTAATATCCTTTTGAGTCTTAAGAAAAAACAGTAACCCTCGTCTTACTACATGATGATCATCCGCAATCAGCACTCTAATCATGCAGATTCCTCCTTAATAAGGCAACCTTATTAATATTTCCGTACCTTTTTCCATCTCACTTACCCAATCCACTGACCCGCGAGCAGCTCGAGCCCGGTCTTGCATACTCTGAATACCAATGGAAGGTAGTCGTACATTTGAATCCATTTGGAATCCACCACCTTCATCCTTTAAAACAAGCAGCACGTCCGAAGGTGTAACGGTTATAAACAATTCAGCTTCCTGTACCCCTGCATGTTTTCGAACATTATTTAATCCTTCTTGCGCAATACGGAATAAAGTTTCTTCTGTTCGAGAAGGCAAGATAATAACTCCTGATACATTTGTGGTTAATGACAATCCAAGCATTTCAGCATAGCCTTTAAGCCCTTCAATAAGTCCACTTTCCAACCCTTTTGGTCGCAGCTGCCAAATAAGTGCGCGCATTTCAGTTAATGCTTCCTGCGTTAAATGTTGAATTTCACGAAACGTTGCTTTTACTTGTGGTTGTTCAGCCAGTTCACTACCGCCTCGAGCAGTAAGCGTAACGGAGAATAAGAGTTGGTTCACCGAATCATGTAAATCACGTGCTAATCGATTGCGTTCTTGCACTAGCGCCATTTCTTGTTCTTGTTTTGTTAACAAAATGCGCTTTATTGCTGAACCCATTTGAAATGCCACTGACTCTAACAATGCTAGTTCATCGTCTATAAACCCAACTGTATATGGGGTCGCCACATTTAACAGGCCAAATCTTTCTTGACCAGATTGTAGCGCTACAGTTGCGTGATGTGTAATGCCTCCATAATCATCAACCTTTGAATCGATTGCACTTTCGATTCGCTGACATTCAATTATATTCGTTGCTTTTTTAAGTTCCCCGTTGCGGTACTTAGATACACACCAACATCCACCTTTTTGAAGTTGATGACAACTACCATATTCTAGTGCAGTAGGGAGATTTTCGTAGGCAAGTAACTGATGTTTTTCTTTTGTATCGATAAAGAAAATCCATCCTGTTTCAAACTTCGTACCAGTTAAAAATTTTCGTAATGCCCCCTGTAGCATAGGTATCATTTCAGTTTCTTCATTTAGTAATTCGGCGATTTCTTTTAATAATACGATATTCGAGTGTTCATTTGATAGCATACAGTCGCCCCCACTGTTTCTTCTATTGTATCTCTTATCATAGCATTCATATTCATTCATTCGCATGAAAGCAGGTTCATACTTTCGACTGAACTGCTTAGTCTTGTAGGTTTCTCCACAAGTAGAATAGGATTTATGCGCGCCAACCACTCCAATTTTCAGCCCATCGCTCTATTTCATCGATTTCGCACTCCATATCTGCCTTCCCTTCCTTAATAAAAAAACCCTATTAGCATTTTCACTAATAGGATTCTCTGTTATAGGCTGAAACGCTTATCCATTTGAGCAGTAAATTGTGTTTTTATCTCTTTAAGCTTTTCTTGGCTATCAACTTCAGTAGCACTTGTCACACCAATATAATATTTAATCTTTGGTTCAGTACCACTTGGACGAACACAAACCCAAGAACCATCTACTAAGAAATATTTCAATACATTAGCTTGAGGCAAAATCATTTTTTCATCATTACGATCATCCACGAAACTACGTGTTTGCGTTAAATAATCTTCTTGCGATGAAATCGCTATTCCTGCAATTTCTGTTAAGGGTTGACTACGTAAATTGGTAAGCAGACTTTGAATATCACGTGCACCGTCTGCCCCTTTTTTCGTAACCGAAACTAAACCTTCGAAATAGTAACCATGACGTTCATATAAGTCATGCAAGACATTTAGTAATGTCTTCCCTTGCGCCTTATAAAAAGAAGCCGCTTCTGTAATGGCTAAAATAGCTTGGATAGCATCTTTATCGCGTACAAACGGTTTAATTAAGTAACCATAGCTTTCTTCGTAACCAAATAAAAACTCGTATTCTTTCGACTGTTCATATTGTTGAATTTTTTCACCGATGAATTTAAAACCAGTTAACACATCTTCGCTTGATACCCCGTGAAATTCTGCAATCACTCGTCCTAAATCAGACGTTACGATTGTTTTGAATACTCGACCATTTTTTGGCAATTGCTGTTTTTCTTTTAATTGCGTCAGTAAATATTCAATTAATATGGCACCAGTTTGGTTTCCTGTTAAAAGTACATAGTCGGCACCTTTTTGAACAGCCACACCTACGCGGTCTCCATCTGGATCTGCTGTAATTAATATATCTGCTGCTGTTTCTTTTCCTTGTTTCTTTGCTAACTCAAAGGCATCTGCTTCTTCTGGATTAGGTGATTTCAGCGTTGGAAATTCACCGTTTGGTTCCATTTGTTCTTCAACATAGGTGAAATTAGTGTAGCCTGTTTTAGTCATTAACTTACGAATAGTTGAACCTGATGCTCCATGGAGTGGAGAGAAAACGGCAGTTACGTTTTCTTTTCCCGACGTTTCACCATGAAATTGAATGGATTCAACGAGTTCAAGATAAGCTTTATCTAATCTACTCCCAATTACTTGAATCATTCCGGATTGCACTAATTCTTCATAATTTCCTGCTTCTATAGCTAATTCATTGCCTACTCGTTGAACATACGAAATAACAGATTTAGCATCTTCTAAATTAAGCTGTGAACCATCTTGCCCGTATACTTTATAACCGTTATATTCAGGCGGGTTATGACTCGCCGTAACTACAATTCCCATATATGCGCCAAGTTCTCGCACGCTATATGATAGTTGTGGTGTGGTGCGAGGTACTTCATATACATATGCCTGAATACCATTTCTCGCAAATGTGCTCGCTGCTTCTCGTGTAAACTCTAGTGATTTCCTGCGACTATCAAACGCGATAACAATTCCTTTTTTCATCGCTTCAAGTCCAGCCGATTTTACGTAATCCGCCACGCCTTGCGAAGCTTTGCGAACCGTATATGTATTCATACGGTTCGTTCCGGCACCAATTTCTCCGCGCATTCCACCTGTACCAAATTCTAATTCTTTATAAAATGCATCTTCCAACCTTTTTTCATCTTGGGAGATCTCAGAAAGCTGCTCTTTCAATTCAGGTTCAAGATTATCGAACACTAACCATTTTTCGACAGTTTGTTGATAGCTCATATCTGTTCCTCCAATTGAAAAGATGGAATGGCACTCCCACTTAGAAAAGCTTAATGCACCAATTCGCGCTTGTAGCTAGACATTATAGAAATGAAGCACACTTCTCATCCTTTTTTATATTCGATTCGATATATATCGTGACGACGGTCTTTCAACTGTTTTACTGTACCGTCTTGTCGTTGACGACGTAAGATTTCTAAATCTACATCTCCTATTAACACCATTTCTAAGTTAAGGCTCGTTTCACCAACAATGCCATCACGCGCAAATTCAAAGTCAGAAGGTGCATAAATACCAGACTGTGCATATTGAATGTCCATATTTTCAGTTTGTGGCAAGTTTCCAACTGTTCCTGAAATAACCGTATAAATTTGATTTTCAACAGCACGAGCTTGTGCACAATATTTCACTCGCAAGAATCCTTGTCGATCTTCTGTACAGAAAGGAACGAAAATAATATTTGCACCCATATCAGTAGCAATACGTGCAACTTCAGGGAACTCTATATCGTAACAAATTTGGATGGCAATTTTTCCGCAATCTGTATCAAAGACACGTACTGAATCCCCTGCACTAATGCCCCACCACTTGCGTTCATTTGGAGTGATGTGCATTTTATATTGTTTCTCTATCGAACCGTCACGGCGGAATAAGTAGGCAATATTGTAAATCTCATCATTTTCTTCTTTTACAAAATGGGATCCACCAATAATATTAACGTTATAGCGAACAGCTAAATCGGTAAAGAGCTCAATGTATTGAGGTGTGTATTCAGTCAAACGTCGAATGGCGCGACTCGGAGATGGCTCATTCAAGAATGACATCAGTTGAGTAGTGAAAATCTCCGGGAACACCACAAAGTCAGAATGGGCATCGGAAGCTACGTCAACGAAATACTCACATTGATTTGCTAAATCATCAAACGATTCAATTGCACGCATCATGTATTGAACAACACAAATCCGAACGGGATAACTCGTTTTAAAGTGACGTTTGGACATCGGTTTATAGTCGACGTTATTCCATTCCATTAGGGTAGCGTATTTGCCTGAGGCAGTATCATCAGGTAGATAGTTAGGGTTAATACGCATCAGCGTAAAGCCATTCATAATTTGGAATGTTAACACGGGATCATAAATTTTATGTCTTGATACTGCGTCTACATACTCACGTGGCAACATCTCTTTAGAGTGTTTGTGATAATTTGGAATACGTCCACCAATAATGATAGATTTCAAATTAAACTGACGTGCTATTTCTTTACGTGCCTCATACAAACGTTGACCGACTTTCATTCGTCGGTATTCTGGATGCACCATTACTTCGATACCGTACATATTGTATCCTTCTGGATTGTGATTCGTTATATAACCATCATCCGTTACATCTGACCAAGAATGACGATCGTCGTATTCATCAAAATTTATGATTAAACTTGAACAAGAACCTATAATAATACCATCCAGTTCTGCAACAAGCTGACCTTCTGGGAAAATACTTAAGTGACTGCGCAATTGTTCTACTTTCCATGGATCCATTCCTGGGAAACAAAGTCTTTGCATTGCTAACATAGGCTCTATATCTTCTATCGTCGTTTGTCTAATTACCATGCTTACTTCAAATTGTGATAAATCGAATTCCTCGGACATATGGTATTCTCTCCTTCTAAAAGCTATCTATTTCATTATATAAGACTTTCGACTCCGTTGAAAATATTTTACTTGTAGGATGCTAAGAATTATACTTTACTATGAGTTTACCCTCACAAGAGGAGATTGGAACATGTCTAAAAAATCAGAAAACATATTATTAGTTATGTGGGTCGTTTCATTAACAGCCACAATAGGTTCCCTATTCTTTTCAGAAGTAAGGGGCTACGAACCATGCCAGCTATGCTGGATACAACGAATCTTTATGTATCCGTTGGTTCTTATTATAGGAATTGCCTTTGTCCAGAAAAATGCTAAAATTGCCGTAACAACCGCAATTTTTTCCATTATTGGTGCTGCAATTTCTTTGTATCATTATGGTTTACAAAAAGTAAGCTTTTTGTCTGAAAATGCACCTGCCTGTGGGCGAGTGTCATGCACAGGTGAATACATTAACATCTTCGGCTTCATTACCATCCCGTTTTTAGCACTAACTGCATTTGTTCTAATTACTGTTACAAGCTTCATGTTATTAAAAGCTTCAAAGGAGGAAAAGTAAAATGAAAAAATTATTAATTATCGGTGGTATCATTGTAGCAGTTTTCGCATTGATTATTGTCCTGAATAATATGTCCAATAACAATAAATTAGCGGACAATCCATACGGCACGAACGATTTGGAACAAGAAACTATTGATCAATTAGACGATGAAAACTATCAAAACATCATTCTACCTGATGACTTGCAAGCAAAAGTAGAAAGTGGAGAGCCTGTAACAGCTTACTTCTTTAGCCCTACTTGTGTACATTGTAAAGCTATGACTCCTGTGTTAATGCCAGTAGTAGCAGATATGGACGTTGATATCTTCCAATACAATGTCTTAGAATTTGATCAGGGGTGGAATGATTATAAGATTGAGGCAACACCAACCATGATATACTTTGAAGATGGCAAAGAAGTTTCACGCATGGTTGGAAATCAACCTGAAGAAAATATTAAAACATTTTTCAACGATGTTGTATTAAAATAGAAGATAACGTAGACCATGTCATCGTACATGGTCTATTTTTAGGAGGAATATAAATGATTACAACTTTTCATTATACATTGCAACAAGATAATATTACGATTGAACAACTTCTCCGTGACAATTTTCAAATTGGGAAAAAAATTATGCATGAAATGCGCATGGCTAAAAGTATTGTGAATGAAAATGGTGAACCTGTTGTTTGGCAACACCATTATCCAGTTGACACAAAACTTACTTTTCATGTGAACGTTGAGCCATCCTCTTATGTCGCTACGAAAAATAGCGAAGTTCCTATCTTGTTTGAAGATGCTCATGTACTCGTAGTTTCAAAACCTGCAGATATGTTAACACATCCAAACGAACCAGGACAAACTGGTACATGTATGAATCATGTCATGGCCTATGTAAATAAACAAGGTGGCGTATATGCAGAACACGTCCACCGTCTCGATCAAGGAACGAAAGGATTAGTATTAATTGCGAAACATCCACTAATCAAGTCCATGCTAGATCGTATGCTTGAAGAGAAAAAAATTATTCGCACCTATGAAGCGATTGTAGACGGCTATATGACACAAAAAAGCGGATCTATTCGAACTTCAATTGGCACAGACCGTCATGATTCTGCACGACGCGCTGTATCTCCATCTGGGCAAACAGCAATTACTCATTTTGAAGTGGTGGGACAAGATTCCAACTTCACTAAAGTAAATGTAATTTTAGAAACTGGACGTACACATCAAATTCGGGTTCACTTTAGCTCAATAGGTCATCCAATTACTGGTGACAGAATGTACGGATCGAGAACGAGAGCAGACAACTATTCCCTTCAAGCCAAGAAATTGCAATTTGTTCATCCGATTACGAAAGAAATGATTGTGGTAGAAGATTACAAATAAAGATCTATTACTTAAATAAAAAAGAGATTCCTTAGTCAATCTTGACTAAAGGAATCTCTTTTTTGGTTAAAAGTTAAAGCTAAAGTTATCTGGATTAGCACCGGTTCGCTCATCTAAATTCAAGGAATCAATATTTTTCATGTCTTCGAAGGACAATTTAAAGTCAAATACATCCGCATTTTCTGCAATTCGTGCTGGTGTTACCGACTTTGGGATGACAGTTAAATCGTGTTGTAGATGCCAACGAATAATTATTTGGGCTGGTGACTTGCCGTATTTATTGCCAATACGAACGAGTGAAGGCTCATTTAATAATCCCCCACGTGCTAATGGCGACCAAGAAGTTACAGCGATTTGGTTGTCACCACAGAAAGTTCTCAGGTCGTACTGTGTAAGACGTGGATTTAATTCTATTTGATTCACCATTGGCTTTACATTTGCTTTTGCTAAGATTTCTTCTAAATGCTGTTGATGATGATTTGAAACACCCGTAGCCCGAATAAGTTTTTCATCATACAAACGTTCAATTGCTCTGTATGTTTCCATAAATGTCTCTTTAACAGGCCAATGCGTTAAATATAAATCTAAATAATCAAATCCTAGAAGCTCAAGCGATTTTTCAAAAGCTCGTAACGTTTGATCGTATCCTTGATCAGAATTCCATACTTTTGTAGTGACAAAGACATCTTCTCGTTTGATACCTGAAGTGCGGACAGATTCTCCAACTTCTTTTTCATTCCCATATAAGGAGGCAGTATCGATTGCACGATAACCGATTTGAAGCGCACTAGTCATTGCTTCAACGGATTCTTCTGGGTTCGTCATTTTATATACGCCCAACCCTAGACGTGGCATCTCAATGCCATTATGTAATGTTCTTGTAGATTGTAAAGTAAGTGTCATATTCTTCATCCTTTCCATCCTTTGTTCTTCTATTGTACAAATTGAATGTGAATTTTACGAGTAAGAAGATTTTTTCGCTTAAAACTATTGCACTTCTCTCTAAAAACGAATATTATATGAAATGTTGGTTATTTCGTTCGTCTTTTTGAAAGGAGACACACTATGTTCCGCTTAAAAGAACACAATACTAATGTGAAAACTGAATTCCTTGCAGGTATGACTACATTCTTGACGATGGTCTATATCGTAATTGTAAATCCCGTTATCTTAGCAGATGCTGGAGTACCGTTCGATCAAGTCTTTTTAGCTACAATTATTTCTGCTGTAGTAGGAACATTATGGATGGGGTTATTCGCTAATTACCCTATTGCTATCGCACCGGGTATGGGATTAAACGCATTCTTTACTTATACTGTAGTCATTTCATCTAATGGTGAAATTAATTATGTAACTGCCTTTTCAGCTGTATTTATTGCCGGACTACTATTTATTATTTTATCGTTAACACCGTTACGCAAGAAATTAATCGAAATCATTCCTGAAAATTTAAAGAGTGGTATCACTGCCGGAATTGGATTATTCATCGCTTTTATCGGGTTACGTTTATCTGGACTAGTTGAAGCGCATCCACAAAACTTAGTCAAGCTTGGCGATTTAACAAGTGCACCTGTCTTACTAGCGTTGTTTGGATTACTAGTGACACTTATCTTAATGGTCTTGAATGTCTACGGTGCTTTATTTTACGGGATGATTGCAACAGGTATAGTTGCATTCTTCACGGGCCAATTAACGTTTAAAGGAAATCCAATGCAATTACCTTCATTACCTGAAGGAATAATTGTTTGGAATCCTGGAATTGCTTTAATTGATGTATTTGAATATGGCATGATTGGAATCGTCGTTTCCTTCCTGCTAGTCACGTTATTCGATACAACCGGCACAATGATCGGTGTCGCAAAACAAGCGGGATTAATGAAGGGTAATCATATGCCTCGTGCCAAACAAGCTTTACTAGCAGATTCAGTTGCAACAACAGTTGGAGCAATGTTCGGAACGAGCCCTACTTCAGCTTACATCGAATCTTCTGCAGGTGTTGCAGTTGGAGGTCGTACAGGTTTAACATCTGTTACTGTAGCAGTATTATTTATCATTGCAGCATTCTTTGGACCACTTGTTTCTTCACTTTCAAGTGTAGCTGCCATTACCGCGCCTGCTCTGATTATTGTTGGAAGTCTAATGATTAGTGCAGTAAAAAATATTGATTGGGATTCGTTTGATGAAGCATTCCCTGCGTTCATTATTATTTTAGCAATGCCTCTAACGTCAAGTATAGCAACAGGTATTGAGCTTGGTTTCATTTTATATCCATTGCTCAAAATCTTTAAAGGACAAGCACGCAATGTACATCCTTTACTCTATATTTTTGCTGTTCTCTTCTTATACCAATTACTATTCTTACCACACTAAAAAAATGACTGGAGTCTCCTGGACTTCAGTCATTTTTTTAGTTATGAAATCGGGTCTTTAACTTTGCTATATTTCCGCCATATTTTTTACGTAGAGAATATTTCTTTTTGAAATGAAGTAAGATATACTTAGGTATGATATTGTAATTCTCTCAAAAGGAGGCAACGTTATGAGCTTAATACTAATTCTTGGTGTTACTGTTGCATTCCTTGCTGCGATTTTAACTGCAGGGTACGATGACAAACCAGGTGCATCAGAAAAAAAATAAACATGTAAAATGGGATTGCTAGTTATAGCAATCCCATTTTTTAATTTAAATTAGGATAATTTTGTTGACGCAGTGCTTCATAAATTAAAATTGCTGCGGTATTTGATAAGTTTAATGATCGAATATTATCGTTCATTGGTAAACGTAAGCAACGGTCTTGATTCGCATCAATTAATTCTCTAGGCAGTCCAGACGTTTCTCTACCGAAGACGAAAAAGGTATCTTTTTCTCGGTCATCATAGTTGAACGTTGTATGAGGCTTCGACCCGTGCTTTGTAATGAAGAAAAATTCCCCTTCTGGATACTTAGCAAATAAATCATCTAATTCGTCATAATAATGAATATCAACATGCTCCCAGTAGTCAAGACCTGCCCTTTTTAACATTTTATCTTCTGTAGAAAAACCAAGAGGACGAATCAAATGTAGTTTTGTATCTGTTCCTGCACAAGTACGAGCAATATTCCCTGTATTGGCAGGGATTAACGGTTGATAAAGTACCACGTGTAGTGCCATAGTCTCACTCCCTTAATTTACGGTTAGGAATGCTAACCCTTTATGAATTTCGTTTAACACTTCACCGTCTATTTCTATTTGTAATGCTTTATTTAGTGCTAAGCGTCCCTCTTCAGTTCCAATTTTCCCGATTGCCCATGCAGCTGTCCCACGAATAACTGGACGTACATCATTTTCAAGTAAGTCAATTAAATTTGGAATCGCACTTTCTTCTTTAAAATGTGCAAGCGCTAAAATGGCATTGCGTTGAATTGGTTTCTTTCCTCGCCAGGATCCAGACACATGTCCAAATTTTGTTTTAAATTCTTTATTACTCATTTTCAATAATGGTATGAGTAAAGGTTTCGCAATTTCTGGATCGGCTTGGAACTCGAGTTGATGCTTATTGAACTTTCCTTTATTTTTAGGACACACAGTTTGGCACGTATCGCATCCATATATACGGTTTCCTATCTTTGTTCGAAACTCATCTGGCAATAATGATTTTGTCTGTGTCAGAAATGCAATACATCGCTGAGCATTCAGCTGACCGCCTTCAATTAAAGCCCCCGTTGGACAAACATCTAAGCACAGTCGGCATTCTCCACATTCATCTTCCATCGGTGTATCTGGTGTAAAGGGAATGTTCGTAATGATTTCGCCTAAATAGACGTATGATCCAAATTCTGGTGTAATTACTGCACAGTTTTTCGCACTCCATCCGATTCCTGCACGTTCTGCAACAGCGCGGTCAGATAACTCCCCTGTGTCCACCATAGAGCGTGTTTTGGCATCAACGTTATACTTGGCAATAAACTGCTCTAATTTAGCTAAACGGTCTCGTAACACCGTATGATAGTCAATTCCCCACGAAGCTCGCGCAAAAATCCCTCTTCGCTCACCTTTCTTCCCTTGTGGTGCGTTTTCCATGCGAGAAGGATGAGCAATCGCTATAGCGATGATGCTCTCTGCTTCATTTAGTAAAAGCGAAGGTGTTGTTCTTTTTTCTAGATCCTTCTCTTCAAAGCCAGATTGATAACCAAGATCTTGTTGTCTCTTTAATCGATTCTTTAGCTCACGAAAAGGATCAGAGGAAGCAAAACCGATTTTATCAATGCCAATCGAGTGTGCATACAAAATTAGCTCTTGTTGAAACTGATTCACATTCATGAAAACTTCCCCCCCTTGTGCTAAAATAATAAAAAATGATTTGAAGGTGTAAACATGAAAATTTCAATCGAACCATCTATTTTTAAAATTGATGAACGTTTTAAAATAGGCATTAACCATTATACCAAATTTGTCGTCTCACAATCACCTCAAATGCTAAAAGGTCGCATGCATTTATATCAAGAACATTTATTTTTTGATTTACAAGATAAAAGATTAACGGATTATCAAGGGATTTTTGAATGGAGAGCCTTGTGGAAAAAGTTTGGATCAGATCCAGGTCGATACCGTCCTTCTATGGAAGCAATGATGCGCCGAATTCGAAATCAAAACTATTTGCAACCCGTAAATAGTGCGGTTGATCTAAATAATTTCTTCTCCCTTCAATACGAAATTCCAATAGGTATATATGATTTATCTCATGGAGTAGGAGATATCAAGTTCGTATGTGGAGGACCTGAAACCATGCATAAAGGAATTAACGGGCAAGAAATTTATTTAAATGGAATCTTATCTATCGAAGATGAAATAGGTTCTTTTGGTAGTCCTTTTGTAGATTCACTCCGAACGTCAGTTAGTGAAAATACCGACAATGCCTTACAAATATTCTTTTTGAAACCTTCTATATCCAATTTAGATGCAGAAAAACTAATGAACTCCGCTGGGAAAATGTTTGCACAAGTAAACGGTGGAAGTTATTCAACGGTCATTTTAGATATAGAATACTCACAGGCTTTGATTAATTAATTGGGGATACCTTATTAATATGACTTTTCATTTACAATTGCACAATGAAAAACCGCTTCTTGCGAAGCGGTTTTTCGATTAGATATGCTTTTGTTGCTCAATAATAGCTTCCAAACCAGCATAAGTTGATCTGTATGTCGGGATATCTCTTTCAAGGGACCCCATCGAAATAGCCATTTTGGGACTGATTCCCACCAATATGCATTTAGCACCAATTAATTTTAAGCAATCATACAACTTCTGAATATAAAATTGAACTTCTTGATCAAACTCGCTTAGTCCACTTAAAGATATTATTACATATTCGATACGTTGAGTCGAACATTCCATCAACACAGATGAAATGAGTAAGTCTGCTCGCTCTGCATCAAACTCTCCAATTAAAGGCAATGCAATTGTATTTTTCCACACATGTAAAATGGGGATTGAGAGTGCTTTAATTAACTTTTCTTTCTTTTTTTCTTCTTCTGATTTTATGGTTACGTCCATCAACATAATAACGTATCCTTCAATTTCTTTTAGGTCGTTCATTATAGGTGTAACAACTATATCAGTAACGAAACGATTTCGAATTGTAATTCTTGTTCGCAATGTAGTCTTTAAACTCCCCATAACTCGTTGTTGATGTTCAGGGCGCTGATGAAAGAAGTCCATACTTAATCCAATAAAGGCATGACTGTCTTGTAACTGGAACAATGGTGCAATCAAAGTTAATAACTCCGAAGCATTACTATTCATCCATCTAATATGGAACAGTTTATCCGCAATAATAATAGTCTCACCAATACTATTTAGTGCTTTTAACATTGAAATTTCATTCGGTATTGTTCCTACTTCATTCATTTTACTCATCCTATCCCTCACTATTATTTATATTATATATAAATAATAGTTTAAATCCAACTAGATTTATCGTGTACTACAATCATCCATTTAAATATATAGATTCTTAGTCTTTTCTTCCATTAAAACAAGAATGGAATTAACCAAAAGAGATGTAGAATAATTACACTAGTGTACATTATGACTACAATCCATAAAAGGATTCGAAGCTTCCTCCCAAATCTCATCAATCCTTTTTTATATATGATATAACACAGCAAACCACTCAGCAATACTTTAATGAATAGAACAGATTCAGGCTGCATCATTCTAAGTACTGGATTAAGCTCAACCATCTGAGAAGTCTTTAAACCTATATAGGTTAGCACACCATCCACTGCATTAAGAACCACAATGAGTATCGCCAAGATTGACAAAATCAATCACCCCTTGTTTTGGATCAAATCTATATATGTTATGCATATTATCGGAAACTTACTCGGAATTCATTCCCTTCCTATGCTCTGATAAAAGGAAAGGCTCTTTCACACTGTTGGATAAAAGAATTCCCCTCCATTTTCACTAAGTTTAAATTGTTTAAATTAAAAAGACTGTTAGAAGTTGAACAACTTCTAACAGTCTGCCTTTTTTTATGTTATACGAATGTATTCCTACATATTATTGATTTCCTTTTTTAACCCATTCCGCTACGGTTACGGTTCGCTTTGTTTGATGTTTTACTGCACCTTGAACATCCTCCACCATTTTGCCATCTTGATCGACAGAAACGCTTGTCCCATAAGGATTGCCTCCAGCAGCATACAATACAGGATCTGTATAACCAGGCGCAACCACAATCGCTCCCCAATGGTACATTGTAGTATAGAGGGATAATGTCGTTATCTCCTGTCCACCATGAGGGTTTTGTGCAGAAGTCATAGCACTCACAACTTTATTAACTAATTTCCCTTTAAACCAAAGTCCTCCCGTTGAATCTAAGAAATTCTTTACTTGTCCAGGCATGTTTCCAAAACGTGTTGGAACACTAAAAATAATGGCATCTGCCCATTCTAAATCATCTACAGTTACCTCAGGTACATCTTTCGTTGCTTCAATATTTGCTTTCCATGCAGGATTTGAATCTATCGCTTCTTGTGGAGCTGTTTCAGGTACCTTCAATACTTTTACTTCAGCACCGTTTTCTTTTGCACCATCTTCTGCCCACTTAGCTAATTGATAGTTAGTACCTGTTGAGCTGTAATATATTACTGCTAATTTTACACTTGTCATTAGGTTTCATCTCCTTTGTTAGAATGAATAGTTTAGCGATTAGAGAATCTATGCGAATTAACTTCAGTTACTATTTCGTTATCCCCTTAAAAATTAGTTTTTATTCTATTTTTTTCATGATTAGCATTAGTACACCATACTTACACCAATCCAAAATGCATGACTCACAAATACTCCTAAATAACACACATTGGCAAAACTAAGGAGATATTTAAACCCTCTTCCAAACTGTTGCAAAGGATGTAGTAATATAAAAACTGTTAGAAAAGTGCTTAAGTACAATTTAATCAAGAGAATATTAAATGGATCTAATTCTGCCAATAACGGATTGGCTTCAGTTATAATTAATAAAGAAACACCAACATATGTTGCAATCCCATCCAAACTATTCAATAGTACTAACATCCATGCCGATCTAATCATCTAATCACCTAATGCCTTTTTTGATAAAAATAGTGTAGTCATTATTTTGATTACTTAAACAGTTATTGGCTAAAATCCAATAGGGGGAATTCTATTTATTGGACCAGTTGGTATATATTAAGCCGTTTATAAAGTCATTTGGGTTGATAAGCCATGGTATTTCTCACACAAAAAGGCTAAGCATATGCTTAGCCTTTTTGTTATTTTAAAGAAAAAAAGAAGTTAAGAAGAATAAACCTTTTCATTCAGAACAAGCTATTAGAAAATGGAGGTGAATTTCTTTGACTTCAAATAATACAAGGAATCAGCAAAGACAAAATAAAAATATGAAGAAGGCAAAATTAGATCGTGAAGAATTTGGCTTTGGACACGATGTAAGTCCGGATGATTTGGATACGGTTGGTCAAAACGAAGCAGCCAAAAATAACATTAAGCGAGAACCCAATCACCCCGTAAATAATGATAAGAAATAATTCCCCGCAATTGTACTTCTACTTAACAATTGCAGTTCCTCTTAAAATATACAAAAAAGCAGTATCTACATTAAGTAGATACTGCTTTTCGAATGATACCCGAGGCCAGACTCGAACTGGCACGCCTTACGGCACCGCATTTTGAGTGCGGCGTGTCTGCCATTCCACCACTCGGGCAAAATAATAAATGCAGACTTTAAAAATATTATGGAGGCGGCAACCGGATTTGAACCGGTGGTAGAGGTGTTGCAGACCTGTGCCTTACCACTTGGCTATGCCGCCATAATAAAAATGGAGCGGAAGACGAGGTTCGAACTCGCGACCCCCACCTTGGCAAGGTGGTGTTCTACCACTGAACTACTTCCGCAATAATATTGGGGAACCTGGATTCGAACCAGGGCGTGACGGAATCAAAATCCGTTGCCTTACCGCTTGGCTATACCCCATTAGTAATATGGGGCGAACGAGGGGAATTGAACCCCCGAGTGCCGGAATCACAATCCGGTGCGTTAACCACTTCGCCACGCCCGCCACAATATAATATTGATATTGATATTGAATTTAAGTTAAAAAAATGGGGCGAACGAGGGGAATTGAACCCCCGAGTGCCGGAATCACAATCCGGTGCGTTAACCACTTCGCCACGCCCGCCATAATATGAAATTTATATTAAATTTAAAATTGGCAGGGGCAGTAGGAATCGAACCCACATTGAAGGTTTTGGAGACCTTAGTTCTACCGTTAAACTATGCCCCTAAGATAATGGTGGAGGGGGGCGGATTCGAACCGCCGAACCCGAAGGAACGGATTTACAGTCCGTCGTGTTTAGCCACTTCACTACCCCTCCAAATTGAAGATGGTGCCGGCGAAAGGAGTCGAACCCTCGACCTACTGATTACAAGTCAGTTGCTCTACCAACTGAGCTACACCGGCACGGTGTTTAAAAAATAATGGTGGCTCAGGACGGAATCGAACCGCCGACACAAGGATTTTCAGTCCTTTGCTCTACCGACTGAGCTACTGAGCCACTGTCGAATTGCACTAAGTTTCGAATCTCTTTGTCAGCTTCATTCGCTCATTCAATCACGTACGTTAGTACACTCTTTCACTCACTCATTTTGCGTCTTCGATTTTCTTTGCTTATTCCAATTCTTAATACTTCATAAAAATGGCGGTCCCGACCGGGATCGAACCGGCGATCTCCTGCGTGACAGGCAGGCATGTTAACCGCTACACCACGGGACCATTTGGTTGCGGGGGCAGGATTTGAACCTGCGACCTTTGGGTTATGAGCCCAACGAGCTACCGTGCTGCTCCACCCCGCGATAATATTATTGTTATAAACACTATAATAAAACGCTTATGACTTAGTTGACGCCTTCGCGGTTTTTTTATAGAAAGCTAAATTTCACTTTAGCATGCGTAGTGTTTTTTTGTTCACCGATTTTTGTCACTGTCGATGTTATTCATTTCAAGATTAATTGGTTGCGGGGGCAGGATTTGAACCTGCGACCTTTGGGTTATGAGCCCAACGAGCTACCGTGCTGCTCCACCCCGCGATAATATTATTGTTATAAACACTATGATACAACGCTTATGTCATAGTTGACACCTTCCATGCTTCGCTTGCGTCTTCGTACGACTCGTTGCTACACCCTCGCGAATTCTTAAGAGAGTTTCAATAGTGTAAATAATGTAATGGTGGAGGATGACGGGCTCGAACCGCCGACCCTCTGCTTGTAAGGCAGATGCTCTCCCAGCTGAGCTAATCCTCCGTTAAAAAGAATGAAAAGCTGTGCATTTCGTTGTCGCTTGCACAGGATGTGCTGACTTCTACGTTGCCACAGGACGTGGCGATTTTAGTAGAAGTACCTCTAGATCGTTGCCTAGAACTACTTGCTTTTGATTCTCTTTACATACTGGTTAAAGTTACGTAAAAAGAAATTGGTGACCCCTACGGGAATCGAACCCGTGTTACCGCCGTGAAAGGGCGGTGTCTTAACCGCTTGACCAAGGGGCCATATTAATTGAGAAAGTTACTGGCGGAGAGCAAGGGATTTGAACCCTTGAGACAGTTTAACCCGCCTACACGAATTCCAATCGTGCTCCTTCGGCCACTCGGACAGCTCCCCAATATGGCTCCGAAGGTAGGACTCGAACCTACGACCATCGCATTAACAGTGCGGTGCTCTACCAACTGAGCTACTTCGGAAAAATAATATATTGCCTAGCGACGTCCTACTCTCACAGGGGGAGACCCCCAACTACCATCGGCGCAAAAGAACTTAACTTCCGTGTTCGGTATGGGAACGGGTGTGACCTCTTTGCCATTACCACTAGACTAATTGTTTTTAAAGACAAGATTTATTATACCAAGTCTCACAGATTTTACAAGCGTTTCTAGTAAAAAATACTTTTATTCGCTCAAAACTGGATAAACGGGTCATTGAAAGCCATTCATATTTGTTTGGTTAAGTCCTCGATCGATTAGTATTCGTCAGCTACACACGTCGCCGTGCTTCCACCTCGAACCTATCTACCTCATCGTCTTTGAGGGATCTTACTTGCTTGCGCAATGGGAAATCTCATCTCGAGGGGGGCTTCATGCTTAGATGCTTTCAGCACTTATCCCGTCCACACATAGCTACCCAGCGATGCTCTTGGCAGAACAACTGGTACACCAGCGGTGTGTCCATCCCGGTCCTCTCGTACTAAGGACAGCTCCTCTCAAATTTCCTACGCCCACGACGGATAGGGACCGAACTGTCTCACGACGTTCTGAACCCAGCTCGCGTACCGCTTTAATGGGCGAACAGCCCAACCCTTGGGACCGACTACAGCCCCAGGATGCGATGAGCCGACATCGAGGTGCCAAACCTCCCGTCGATGTGGACTCTTGGGGGAGATAAGCCTGTTATCCCCGGGGTAGCTTTTATCCGTTGAGCGATGGCCCTTCCATGCGGAACCACCGGATCACTAAGCCCGTCTTTCGACCCTGCTCGACTTGTAGGTCTCGCAGTCAAGCTCCCTTATGCCTTTACACTCTACGAATGATTTCCAACCATTCTGAGGGAACCTTTGGGCGCCTCCGTTACACTTTAGGAGGCGACCGCCCCAGTCAAACTGCCCGCCTGACACTGTCTCCTGCCCCGATAAGGGGCAAGGGTTAGAAGTTCAACACAACCAGGGTAGTATCCCACTGACGCCTCCTCCGAAGCTGGCGCTCCGGAATCTCAGGCTCCTACCTATCCTGTACAAGTTGTGCCAAAATTCAATATCAGGCTACAGTAAAGCTCCACGGGGTCTTTCCGTCCTGTCGCGGGTAACCTGCATCTTCACAGGTACTATAATTTCACCGAGTCTCTCGTTGAGACAGTGCCCAGATCGTTACGCCTTTCGTGCGGGTCGGAACTTACCCGACAAGGAATTTCGCTACCTTAGGACCGTTATAGTTACGGCCGCCGTTTACTGGGGCTTCAATTCGCACCTTCGCTTGCGCTAAGCACTCCTCTTAACCTTCCAGCACCGGGCAGGCGTCAGCCCCTATACGTCACCTTACGGTTTTGCAGAGACCTGTGTTTTTGCTAAACAGTCGCCTGGGCCTATTCACTGCGGCTCTCTCAGGCTTTAACACCCTAATAGAGCACCCCTTCTCCCGAAGTTACGGGGTCATTTTGCCGAGTTCCTTAACGAGAGTTCTCTCGCTCACCTTAGGATTCTCTCCTCGACTACCTGTGTCGGTTTGCGGTACGGGCACCTTCCACCTCGTTAGAGGCTTTTCTTGGCAGTGTGAAATCAGGAACTCAGACCTTACGGTCCTTGTCATTACAGCTCAACGTTATAGGAACGGGATTTGCCTCATTCCACGCCTCACTGCTTGAACGCGCATAACCAACAGCGCGCTTACCCTATCCTTCTGCGTCCCCCCATTACTCAAACGGTGGAGTGGTGGTACAGGAATATCAACCTGTTGTCCATCGTCTACGCCTATCGGCCTCGACTTAGGTCCCGACTAACCCTGAGCGGACGAGCCTACCTCAGGAAACCTTAGTCATTCGGTGGACGGGATTCTCACCCGTCTTTCGTTACTCATACCGGCATTCTCACTTCTAAGCGCTCCACCAGTCCTTCCGGTCTAGCTTCAACGCCCTTAGAACGCTCTCCTACCATTGACACCTAAGTGTCAATCCACAGCTTCGGTGAATTGTTTAGCCCCGATACATTTTCGGCGCAGCGTCACTCGACCAGTGAGCTATTACGCACTCTTTAAATGATGGCTGCTTCTAAGCCAACATCCTGGTTGTCTAAGCAACGCCACATCCTTTTCCACTTAACAATTACTTTGGACCTTAGCTGGTGGTCTGGGCTGTTTCCCTCTTGACTACGGATCTTATCACTCGCAGTCTGACTCCCAATTATAAATCTCTGGCATTCGGAGTTTGTCTGAATTCGGTAACCCGGGATGGGCCCCTAGTCCAAACAGTGCTCTACCTCCAGGATTCTAAAATTGAGGCTAGCCCTAAAGCTATTTCGGAGAGAACCAGCTATCTCCAGGTTCGATTGGAATTTCTCCGCTACCCACACCTCATCCCCGCACTTTTCAACGTGCGTGGGTTCGGGCCTCCAGTAAGTGTTACCTTACCTTCACCCTGGACATGGGTAGATCACCTGGTTTCGGGTCTACAACTACATACTCTATCGCCCTATTCAGACTCGCTTTCGCTGCGGCTCCGCCTTATCAGCTTAACCTTGCATGTAATCGTAACTCGCCGGTTCATTCTACAAAAGGCACGCTATCACCCATTAACGGGCTCTAACTACTTGTAGGCACACGGTTTCAGGATCTATTTCACTCCCCTTCCGGGTGCTTTTCACCTTTCCCTCACGGTACTGGTTCACTATCGGTCACTAGGAGTATTTAGCCTTGGGAGATGGTCCTCCCAGATTCCGACGGAATTTCACGTGTTCCGCCGTACTCAGGATCCACTCAGGAGAGAACGAAATTTCGACTACAGGGCTTTTACCTGCTATGGCGGACCTTTCCAGGTCGCTTCGTCTACCTCGTTCCTTTGTAACTCCGTATTGAGTGTCCTACAACCCCAAGAAGCAAGCTTCTTGGTTTGGGCTCTTCCCGTTTCGCTCGCCGCTACTCAGGGAATCGATATTTCTTTCTCTTCCTCCAGGTACTTAGATGTTTCAGTTCCCTGGGTGTGCCACGGATACGCTATGTATTCACGTAAACGTACTGTTCGATTAAAAACAGTGGGTTTCCCCATTCGGAAATCTCCGGATCAAAGCTTACTTACAGCTCCCCGAAGCATATCGGTGTTAGTACCGTCCTTCATCGGCTCCTAGTGCCAAGGCATTCACCGTGCGCCCTTATTAACTTAACCATTCGGCTTCCAATCTACTTCGTATTTCTTCGTCAGTTTCGTTCATTCACATGCTCACGTACCGAAGTACGCTCCGCTGTTCATTCGCTCACTTCCTCGAACTACTCGCAGCTTGAAACCCTCAATTAGTCATATAATAAGATTGAACTTATTAAAAATGAATTACTTGAATGTTTGTTGCTTTCAATGTCGTTTTATCCA